>JAHJLF010000015.1 GCA_018821925.1 Candidatus Edwardsbacteria bacterium | reverse complement strand
TTGCCACGCAATATGTTATAAATATGGTTATGCAAAATGGATACCAAAAAGAACAAAAAAAGTCACAAAATATTCCCTCCAGGGCTGATTTTAGACTTGACATCAGGCCATATATGGTGCATAATTACCCCCTTGCCACAAAATAAAGGGGTACACCATGAAATGTCCAGCCTGTACTTTCCCCAAGGATAAGGTGATCGACTCCCGCTTATGTAAGGATGGCCAGGCCATACGCCGCCGCAGGGAGTGCCTGCAGTGCCATCGCCGTTACACCACCTACGAGTACATAGAATCCGCTCTGATGGTCGTTAAAAAGGACGGCCGGCGGGAGGCTTTTGACCACCAGAAGCTTATTTCCGGCATTCGTCGGGCGGTGGAAAAAAGGCCCATCAGCATCGATGCCCTGGAGAGGATGGTGGAGACCATCGAGAACGAACTCCAGGCGGGGGGCCACAATGAGGTGCCGGCCGACGTCATAGGAGAACATGTGATGAAGCATCTCCAGGAGCTGGACGGGGTGGCCTATGTGCGTTTTGCCTCGGTCTACCGTTCCTTCCGGGAAGTGTCCGAATTCGCCGATGCGGCCAAATCATTCTCCGAAAAAAGCCAGCAGAAAAATATAAAAAAGTGAGGGAGCAATGCCAGATAAAAACCGTGAGCTACTAGCCAGTCCAACCACCCCCGATCCCCAGGAACCTCCCCGCTTTTTATTTGCCGGAGAGAAGATCAAGGACCTGCACAGCTCGCTGGCCAGCAAGATGTTCCATCTGGTCCAGAAGCGCAACGGCAATATAGTCAATTTCGACAAACGCAAGATCACCGAGGCCATCTTTCAGGCGGCCCAGGCGGTGGGCGGCTCGGACAGCAGCGTCTCCGAGAACCTGGCCGACGAGGTGGTGCTCTTTTTGTATTCCTCCAAGGGCGACCATCTGCCCAACGTGGAACAGGTCCAGGATGCCGTGGAAAAAGTCTTGATAGAACGCGGCCATGCCAAGACCGCCAAGGCCTATATTCTTTACCGCGACCAGCGGTCCAAGATCCGCCAGCAGAAGGTTGCTGCCAAGCCAGATTCGGCTGAAGCCGGAAAGGAACAGGACGCCACCGACCTGGCGCTGTTCGTCCGGGTGTCCGACGACAACATCGTCCAGTGGGATCGGGAGCGGATCATCAGCGCCCTAAAAAAAGAGGCCGGGGTGGCCGAGGAAATAGCCCACAAGATCGCCCGGGAGGTGGAGGACCAGATCATCAGCGCCAGGGTCAAGCGCCTGACATCATCCCTGGTCCGCGAACTGGTGGACGCCAAACTGGTGGAGCATGGCCTGGAGGAGGCCCGCAAGAAGCATTCCCGGCTGGGGCTTCCCCTGTACGATGTGGAAAAGATCCTGACCGACCGCAACCGGGAGAATGCCAACATACCCCACAACCCCGAAGCCACCAACATGTCTTTGGCCGAGACCATCAACAAGCAGTATGCCCTGGCCAAGGTCTTTTCCCAGGATGTGGCCGATGCCCATTCCCGGGGCGATATCCATCTGCACGATCTGGGCTTCATCAACCGGCCCTATTGCTCCGGGCAGAGCCTGGAATATGTCAAAAAGTATGGGCTGTCTTTGCCCAACGCCCTGTCCATCGCCAAGCCGGCCAAGCATGCCGATACCCTGCTGGCCCACATGGTCAAATTCTCGGCCGCCCTGCAGGGGCATTTTGCCGGGGCCATCGGCTGGGATGCCGTCAACGTCTTTTTCGCCCCGTATCTGGTGGGCATGTCCGACCGCGACATGCAGCAGCTGGCCCAGATGATGATCTTCGAATACAGCCAGCAGTCGGTGGCCCGGGGCGGCCAGGCCATCTTCTCCGATCTGAACATCTACTGGGAGACCCCCAAGCATTTCGAGAACGTCCCGGCCATCGGCCCGGGCGGCGAATACACCGGCAAGAAATACGGCGATTATTTAAAGGAATCCCAGCGCTTCGCCTGGGCCCTGTTCGACATATATAAGGCCGGGGACGGCACCGGGCGTCCGTTTTTCTTTCCCAAGCCGGAGGTCCACATCACCGAGAAATTCTACCAGACCCCCGGCCACCAGGACTTCCTCAACCATATATCCCAGGTGGCGGCCGAGAAGGGCAACACCTATTTCGTGTTCGACCGGGGGGAGACCGCCAAGATATCCGAGTGCTGCCGGCTGGCCTTCAAGCTGGAGGAGTCCGATCTTCAAGACGCCCACTTCCCCTGGAAGATGAGATATTCCGCCCTGCAGAACGTCACCCTCAACCTGCCGCGCATCGCCTACCTGGCCAAGGGCGACACCAACGCCCTGTTCAAAAAGATGGACGAGTTCCTGCACCTTGCCGCCAAGGGCCACATCCAGAAGCGAAAATTCATCGAAAAGCTGATGGCCCTGAAGGAACAGGGGCCGCTGGCCCTGCTGGCCATGGAGAAGGACGGCGAATCTTATCTGCGCCTGTCCAAGGTGTCGTTTCTTATCGGGATGCTGGGCCTGAACGAGATGGTCCAGGTCCACACCGGCCAGGAATTGCACGAATCGCCAGAGGCCTTCAAGTTCGGCCTGAAGATCATCGCCTATCTGCACCTCAAGACCAAGGAGCTGGCCAAGGAATATAAAATGAAGTTCGTGCTGGAGCAGACCCCGGCCGAGAGCACCGCCTTCCGCTTTGCCAAGCTGGACCTGGAGCATTTCCCCAAGGAGACCGAGAAGGTGGTCAAGGGCAATATCAAGGACAATTCGGTCTATTACACCAACTCCACCTATCTGAATGTCTCTCATGCGGTCAATCCCATTGACCGGGTCAAGCAGGAGGGCAAGTTCCACGACATGATCGAGGCCGGGGCCCTGACCCATATCTGGATCGCCGATTCCCACCCCTCCCCGGAATCCATCGCCAATTTCGTCACCAAGACCTTCCGCCATACCCGCAACGCCCAGATAGCCTTCTCGCCGGAGTTCACCACCTGCAACGTCTGCAGCAAGGTCTACCGCGGCCTGCTGGACGAGTGCCCGCACTGCAGCGGCAGGAAGATTAGCGGGATAGAGAGGATCAAGTGACCTAACCCCTGCCCCTTCCCGATGCGGGAAGGGGCAGGGGTTAGGTCATTGCGAGGGGGCATCAATATTGGACAAACGAAGCAATCCATAAGAGCATTCAGGAGGCAGTATACGGTAGGGGCGAAGTCTCTTCGCCCTGGGCCTAACCCAGATGGTAGTGATGAAGTGCCTTCGCCCGACCCCTCCCTAACCCTCCCCGTAACGGAGAGGGAATGGTCATTGCGAGAGCAGCAATAAATATAAACTCAACCCTTCGTTTGTCCGATATAGGTAAAACTCAGGGCAGGCTCCCGGCCCTTCTCTTGGTAAGAGAAGGGAGAAAGGGATGAGTTCGGGGTAAGAGGTATTAGAACAAACATCTGTGGGCTGTTCGTGTTTATGCAGTTCACGGTCAGGATAGACTGGGATAAGCAGTTTTCGGGGAAATGAGAGACGTTTGATTGGTTATTGCTTTTTAAGACGTATAAGAACTAGACTACAAGAGAAAAAAGCGGGAAAGTTAGTAAACCAACGCCTGTCATAAAGGATACAATATTAAAAGTATATTTAGAAATATTTATACGAAGCAAACGCTATCCTTTAGTCATATCTTGTTTGCAGGTTTAATTTCATTCGTTATAGGGCAAGGCTTGACATCCATATATAGCTACTTGATCTCAACATTTTACCAGCCCTGCAACAATTCAACATTGTGTGTTCTTAGTCTTCCTAAAAAACTTCTGGCAATAAATGCATTTATTGGCTATTCATTGCCATTTTTGGGTGCTTTCTTGGTAGGAATATTCTATCCCTTAGGCATGTGGAGGATTGGAGCAGTTTATTACTTTCTTTTTTGCTTTTTTTTAGCAGCACAGTCTTACACAGGACCTTATAAGAGTAATTTTTCGTTCATGGACTTAGGTGCACTAGTTATGACTGGGATGATTTTTTTCCCCGCATTTTTTATGGGTGGAATATTAGGTTCATTATTAGGGCGGTTGATAAAGAGAATTGTCATAAAAAATGCAACTGGATAATTATTTACGGCGTGGATTGTTTGAGAGAAGCCGTTCGGGGGAAGTGAGTATCGAGACTATAAAGTAAGGACACGGCATGCCGTGTCCCAAAAGATAGATAAAATCAAAATAATATATATTGGAGGACATCATGGAACTGCAGGAATTGAAAGACAAACTGAGCGCCGAGAAGCACATCTACGACTTCACCGAAGAGGGCGGGGATGTCATCATCCGCAACAAGAAGCACGGAGTCAAGGTGCGCTGCAGCGCCGAGGCCGTCGCCAAGCACGACTGGGCCACCATCAAGGGCCAGACGGTGGGCGGCCGCAATGTCAACCACATCACCCGGGTCACCGGTTATTTCACCATCGTCGAGGGCTGGAACAAGGGCAAGCTGGGCGAGCTCAAGGACCGCTACCACTCCCAGATAGCCTAAAACGGTTCGTCATTCCTTCGAAGGAAGGAATCCATGGATTCCCGTCTGCCCACGGCCCCGATGAAATCGGAGCCTCGACTTTGTCGGGGCGCGGCACGGGAATGACAGCAGGGCATAATAGCCCAACTTCAGCAAAAAACCAGTTGCGTCATTCTGAGCAGGGCATAATGCTCGGCCGATCGAAGAATCTATCGGGTAGAGATTCTTCGATTTGTAAGGCAGGCAAGGCACCTCAGTATGACAGGATCGTAAGCAAGTAAGAATTAGAAAGGCTTCAATGGAATTGAAAGTATTCGGCCGTCCCACCTGCCAGGTCTGCAAGCAGGCCATGGAGAAGATCAACTATTTCCTGGACAAGTGGGAATATCAGGGCAAGGTGCCGCTCAATTATTTCGACATGGATACTGTGGACGGACTGGCCGAGGGGGCCTTTTACGAGGTTTTTGACATCCCCACCGTGGTCCTGCTGAACAACGAGGACGAAATGGACCGCTGGGTCAAGCGGCCCCCGCTGTCCAAGGAGTTAAAGCCGTACCTGGATCCGGCGGTATAAGGCGGCTCTGTAGATATACAATGGGGAAGCAGTTGTGATGCAATGGCCATGCAATTGTAAGGCTATTGTATATCCATCGTGTAACAATCGTAATTCTATCGCACAACAATCGTAATTATGGAAATTAAAGGCTTCATCGAAACATCGCTGATCGACTGGGACGGCAAGATCGTCTCAGTCGTTTTTCTTCCCGGCTGCAACTTCCGCTGCCCGTTCTGCCACAACCATATATTGGTAAAGCACCCGGAGCAGATCGCCGATGTTCCATGGGAGCGCATAGAATCGTTCCTGAAGGGCAAGAAGGGCTGGATAGACGGGGTGGTGATCACTGGGGGCGAGCCGACCATCCATAAAGACCTGATGCCCCTGCTGATGAAACTGAAAGGATTGGGCTTGCCGGCCAAATTAGACACCAACGGCAGCAACCCGGCTCTATTAAGGAAGATAATAGACCAAGGCCTGGTCGAATTCATCGCCATGGACATCAAGGCCTCATTTGATCAAAAATATGATCTGGCCTGTGGAGTTGTCGTCAATAAGGAGAATATCAGAGAAAGCATCGGCCTGATCCTGTACTCCGGCCTGGAGTATGAGTTCCGCACCACCATAGTGCCGCAATACCACGACTTGGATTCGGTTGACAATATGGCCCGGGAGATAAAAGGGGCAAAAAAGTGGGTTTTACAGCAGTTTGTCCAAACCAATGCCGATAACCAGGAACTGCGCAATATGCCACCATATAATGAGGAATATCTGGAAGAGATGAGAAAGACGGCGGAAGGGCTGGTGGAAAGGGTAGTTTTAAGGGGAATATAGGTAATAATATCATATATAATGAAGAAACGCCCCGGCAGAAGCCGGGGCGTTTCTTTTTTTAAAGATCAATACCAGATCTTTGGGGTGGTTACCGTGAAGGTTTTATTATAACCGTAGGCATCGGTTCCAGTGAAAGTGATAGTAACGGCTGCGCCTGCTCCCATGGCCGGGTAAGTGGGAGTGAAGATATAATCGTAAGTACCTTCGCCGGGAACATATCCGGCAATACCATAACTTTCCACTATGGCTGCCGTGCCTACCGTATCGGTGAAAGTAGAGGTCCTTTTGGTAAGGATGGCCTCGACGTAATTCATATTTTCAAAGGTAATTGTCATTGGTAGGCCCATACCTCCTGGAGGATCAATGTTCGTTATTCTAAGTTCCGGCGCCGGGGTCACAGAGCTACAACCCACCACTGTCAGCAAGGCTATGAAAAACAGGGAAATTAACTTTTTCATGGTAACCTCCAAAATATTTTGGTTTGTTGAATTATCCCTTTAAGTGTCCCTATCAATTGGGTAGTATAGTGCAACTTAGTGATTATGTCAAGAGAAAAATAAAAAAAAATAAAAAAAATAAAAAAAAAGCTTGACAAACATATACAAAATGAATAGAATGTCTAAAGGTAGCTTTGTCTATAGTTATATATACTTACCGTTACTTCATTCTTGAGCGAGGTAAATATGCCTGTATCCCCAAAAGAAATAGATTCCGGGAAATTATACACCGTCTCGGAGACGGCCAAGATACTGGCGGTCACCGACCAGACGGTGCGCAAACATTTGGGCGTAAAAAATCTCCCGGGCAAAAAGATTGGCCGGCGTTGGCTGGTCAAGGGAAGCGAGATCCAGAAATTTATTGGCGAATTGGGCTGGTAAACCGGGCTGAAAAAATCAATTGGTTTGATAATAACCGATAAAGTGAGGTAAACTCAAAATGTTTTTTGGAAAAAAACCAGCCACCATAGGTTTGGACATAGGCAGCAGCCAGATAAAGATCGTCGAGATCCAGAAGACCGGCAAGGGGCTGTCTCTGGTCAATTACGGTATTGCTCCGCTGCTGCCGGAGGCCATCGTCGAGGGCGAGATCATGGACCGGACCCTGGTCATCGACACCATCAAGACGCTTTTAGAGACCAGGCAGATAAAAAGCAATAATGTGGTAACCGCGGTCTCCGGCCGGGGCGTCATCGTCAAACGGATCAATATGGACAAGATGAAGGAGCAGGAGGCCCGGGAGAGGATCAAGTGGGAGGCCGAGCAACATGTGCCGTTCGAGATATCCGATGTGGTGCTGGATTTCCAGATCATCAATCCCGATTCGGGCAACAACCAGATGGAGGTGCTGCTGGTGGCGGCCCGGAACGAGACGGTGAACGTCCACCTGGACCTGCTGTCCGGGGCCGGCCTAAACCCGATCCTGCTGGATTACGGGGCCTTTGCCGTGCAGAATGCCTTCGAGGCTGGTTACGAAATGCCGGCCGACGAGATTATAGCCCTGGTCAATATCGGGGCCGATAACACCAACATCAATTTCGTCAAGAACGGCGTGCCGTATTTTACCAGGGACCTTCCGATGGCCAGCAACTCCTGCCTGCAGTTGATGCAGAAGAACCTGGGGATCTCCTACGAGCAGGCCACCGAGCTGATAAAAGGCGAGACGGTGTCCGACGTCAGCCAGGAATCGGCCGCTTCAGTGTTCCAGTCCTTCTCCGATGATTTTGCCTCATCTATAGAAAGGACCCTCTCCTTCCTGGCCATGTCCGGCGGGGGCGAGAGGATGAGCCGGATATATATGTCGGGCGGCGGGGCCCTGATCCCGTCGCTTCAGGATCACCTCAAGGAGAGGTTCGGGATCCCGGCGGAGATCATAAATCCATTACAAAAAATCAGCTATGATCCGGGCCTGTTCGGAGCCGTAGCCAGCGAAAAGGTTTCCCCGATCTTGACCCTGGCCATCGGCCTGGGGCTTAGGGAGGTAAAATAGATGATACAGATTAATTTAATTCGGGATCGCAAGGTAGAGAGAGTGGCCGGGGCCAAACCGGCCGGAGCCGGGGTCAGTTTTTCCCTGCCCAAATTACCATTCAATGTCGGCATCTTGGCCAGCGTTTTGGGAGTGGTCATTGTGCTGGTGGTCATAGTGTTGACAATGATCTCCCAGAAGGCCCAGATCGCCAGCCTGGAATCCAAGATCAAGGGTTATAATGAAGAACTGACCAAGCTGGCCGGGCCCAAACGTTTGGTGGATGATTATCTTGCAAAACAGGCTGATGTGAACACCAAGCTGAACGAAATAGCCTCGATTGATAAAACCCGGTTCTATACAGTTACTTTATTGGATCAATTGAGCCATGCCCTGCCGGATTACCTTTGGCTTACCAGCATGAAAGATGAGAAGGATGTGATATCCATGGAAGGAATGACGTTCTCCAACCTTATCGTGGCTGATTTCATGGACCGGCTCAAAGGTTCCGGGTATTTTTCAAATGTAGAATTAACGCAAACCACCAAAGCCACCAGCGAGGGGCGTGAT
>JAHJLF010000014.1 GCA_018821925.1 Candidatus Edwardsbacteria bacterium | reverse complement strand
TCCTTGATATTGTAAAGAAAGACTTAGAATCACTTCTCCAAAATACTGAACTAATATTTATATTATAAATAATTCTATCCTTTTGGGCCTCGAAATCATAATAAATTATTTTATCACAATCAACTTTTAAAGCGAATTTTCCATCTGGGGATATCTCACAAGAACCAGATATTGAAGGATATTTGATCTTATCATCAATAAATTTATTCTTCTTTAAACTGTAAACTAAAACTGTATCCTTTTTTTTCATTTTGTTGTATTTAATTAACAATCTGCCATCGCCATAACAATACCATAAATCGATCCAGTCATTTTTGCCCTGAGGCATATGTTTAATTTTATTTACAATTTTAGTTTTTATATCTAAAATATACACTTCTTTGTCTGTGTTTAATATTACTTTCGAACTATTTTTATCCCAAAGTATTTGTCTGTTTTCAACGGACATCGGTTTCTTTATAAGATACTTAGAACTATTATACTCATATACAAATAACGTATCCGTATCAAAAAAAGCGATATAATTGCCATTAGGCGACCATTGGGGCATTATGTAACCCCCATTGGCATTATGTGTAACTTTTAAATTGTATGACCACGGAGTGTAATACTCTATTCCAAACAATGAAGAATTGAGCATTATTAATAGCGCCACAATATATTTTCTCATTATTTCTCCTAATATTTATTGCTTATATTCTACTTATTTAACTCCCAACCAATATTATCTCTAAGCATATCGTAATAATGTGTACCACTAGGATTATCATCTTTTTTCAGCTTTCCCTTGCCTTTGCTTTCACGATCCTTAAATACTTTAATAAAACTTCCTTTAATGATAAATTAATATGGGTTGAAAAAAATTATTGTAAAAATCTAATCCCGATGAATTCGAATAAAAATTTGATCGTCGAATGCACTTCCTTTACCGCCACCAATAATAAAGAATTAATCCCAGCAGCATTAACCCCATTGAAGCCGGCAGCAGGTAGCGGTATACCTGGCCCCAGTTGGCCTCAAAATATTCCCGGGTCAGGGCCAGGCACAGATGGCTGGGGGAGATCAGCACCCCGCCCAGTCCGGCCACAAACGCCAGGACATACCAGTTGAGCGATCCTGCCGGAGACCCGAATATTCCCAACAGCAGCGGGAACGCCACTGCCACATAGCCCTGGCTGATTCCGGTCAACAGGCCGACCATGAACGGCAGTATTGTTATTATGGCCACCTTGGGCACCCCGCTGCCCAAAAGTATTCCGGGCAGGGCAGCTATGGCCCCGCTGGTCTCCAGCATCCCCTTGAAGACCATCACCCCGACGATCAGCAGCAAGGTCATCGGCTTGAATGATTCCCACAGCAGGCGGGGTATCTTTTTAATTTTATATTTCAATCCCATGGCCAAGCCTGTCACCGCAAGGGCTGTCATAATGGCCAAGTCGAATTTGAAGGCCAACACCGATATTATCACGAACAGCACCGGGGACATGGTCAGCAGCACATCCCTCCAGGCCTTTTTATAATCGTCCGCCTGATCCCAAACATCTTTCTTTACCCCGCGCCAGCCCACCAGCCAGCCTATGACGATAGCTCCGGCAGTATAGGGCCATTGCTTGTATATCAGGTCGGCCACCGGGCGGGCGGCCAGCACCGCCGCCAGCAGCAAGCCGGGGTACAGCGGGAATACCGCCTCCCAGATATGGCGGTACCAGTAGTTGATGAAGGTTTTCCGGCCGGGCGAAAGATCCATATGCTGGGCGGCCTCCTTCACCAGCGGGGCGGAGAACATGGCGCCCCCGGCCGAGGGCAGGAACCCGATAAATGCCGGCATGAAAGAGGCCACCAGCCGGTGGTCGCGGAACAGCACCTTTAAGGCGCCCACCATCCTGGCCAGCAGTCCGCCGGTCCGCAGCAGGTTCTCCAGAATGGATATCAGGTAGAGAACGATGATAAGATATATGGTGGTCTCAAAATCCAGGGCCGCCCTGAGCGCGCTCTGCCCCATATCCCCCGGCGATACCCTGAATAAAAGACCCAGGGACAGTGACGCCAGAAGCATCACCGGGCCCAGCGGCCACTTGCGCCATAACAGGAATATTATCAGGGCAAAAATCAGCAGTATTTTTATTATTATCAGCATCGTGGTTAATGGATATATTTTACGTTTCTCGCTACATTTTACTTTAATTGTCCTGTCAGGTCAATGCTTTTTAGCGGGTCTAATCCCCTTGTCTGGCTCCGTCATTCTGGGCCTGGCTCACTGCCCAACAAGTCGAAGAATCTATATGCCGAAGATCCTTCAATGGTCAATTATGTAGTAGCGTTCAGGATGACGACATAAAAATAGGGCCCCTCTCTTTATTGGTGGCGAGGGATCATTGTTTGTACTATTTTCTTGACATTCCCCGGCTGGTAAAATATACTTTTTCAATGAGTGATCGTAATAAAAGATATTCCCTGGTCAAACCAGATAATTGGGGCAAGGTCTATCCCCGAGTCATCCGGGCCGAAAAGGATTTTTGCCAGATAGAGCGCAGCGACAGGATACTGGTCGCTCTTTCCGGCGGCAGCGACAGCCTGGTAATGCTGGATATTTTGGCCCAGCAGCATAAGAAGCTTGGCCGCAGCCTGGGAATATCAATCATCGCCGGGCATGTGCCGGGAGAGTACCAGGGGAAACCCATCGCTCCGTTAAAAAGGCTGGAGGAGATCTGCGGCGCCATAGATATGCCTTTTGTGACTTTTGCCACGCCGCTTAGCGATGATATTTTTACAGATTGTTTCAAATGTTCGCTGGCCCGAAGAAAATCTCTTTTCGACCTGGCGGAAAAAAACGGCTGCAATAAAATAGCTCTGGGACACAATGCCGATGATATAGTGGAGACGGCCCTGCTGAATATCATGTATTCCGGCAAACTGGCCGCCATCCTGCCCAGGCAGTCTATCATCAGGGGCAAACTGCATATCATCCGCCCCTTGGCCTATGTGTGGAAGACTGAGATAATGAAATACTCGCGGCAGAGGTTCGGGCGGGTAAAAACCTTCTCCTGTCCCGGAGCAAAGGATTCCCAGCGGCTGGTCATCCGAAACATGTTGAATCGTTTGCAGTCTGACGGCTCCCCGGTAAAGGAGAATATCCTGAAAGCGATCTCCAACCCCAAGTTGGAATATTTGCCGACAATTAATGTTAAATGAAACAAGACACTAATATGCTTAATCATATCAGATTAAATGAGGTTTCTGAGCGCCAGTTCCTGGCATTCTCCGCAACCTACCGCCGGCACGATGAGGACCGGCATCAGTTAAAAGATGGCCAGACTTTCCGGGAATATATAGCCGCACTCAACCGCTATGAGGACCCGGACAACCTGCCGCCGGGAAAGGTCACGCAAATATCCTTCTGGTTCCTGAACGAAGACAATGTTCTTATAGGCAACAGTAGGCTCAGGCTTAGCCTCAACGAGTATTTATTGAACATCGGCGGGCATATCGGCTTTGACGTGTCCCCCGAACATCGCCGGAAGGGATACGCTACGGAAATACTGCGGCTAACCTTGAACGAGGCCCGAAAGAACGGGACCCACCGCGTCTTGGTCACTTGCAACGAGGGCAACCTCCCCTCTCGGAAAGTGATCGAAAATAACGGCGGAATCCTTGAGAACATTGTTATAGAGGACTCCACCGAGAAAAATATCCTGCGCTTTTGGATAAATCTTAATGAGTGCGGCAAGTAGTTGCACTTATCGCTCATGATGCTGACAAAAATGCGTCATTGCGACTTCTTGTCATACCTGCGAAGGCAGGTATCCAGAAGGTTTATACTAGATTTCCTCCTTCGTTCGCCATCGGCGAACTCCGGCGGACAGGCCCGCCGGAGTTTATATCCTGAGCAAGGCCGAAGGACGGGAATGACGAACTGACATAATTAAACTGTTATGGTAAGCAATCAATAAACCCCTCTGGTTGATAACAAAAAGGACTAATACCATGCCTTACGCTTTCAATAATATTGATAACCCCCACTCCGAGACTGAAACGATCGAGCAGACCATAAGGGACAACATCGGGTGGGCGGTAAACAACAAAAACTTGGAACAATTATATTCTTCGGTAGTAGAGAACAAGGAGCTATTCTTTTTTCAGACCGACTCTAAAAGCACCATCAATGGCATCGGGCAATTTAAAGAACTGGTTGAAAAACTCTTTATGCAGGATGCTTTCAAAGCGATAAAATACGAGCTTCATGAACTCAGGATCAATCTTTCGCCATCCCTGCAAACCGCCTGGTTTGCCTGTCTGCTGGATGATTTCAACACCTTCAAAGGACGCCCGGCCAACTGGGAGAAGGTGCGCTGGACCGGAGTCCTGGAGAAAATAGAGGGAAGTTGGAAGATATTCCAGATGCACTTCTCCCAGGCCGAGGATTTGGTAACAAAATAATATTAGGCAATTATAAAAAGATTTTATGGCTTGGGTAGTTCTTATATCAATGCTCCTTTCCGGCGGACTGTATCTGTTCTTCGGATACCGCAGCGTCGCCGGGTCCATTCAGGCCCTGGCCGAAGAAAGCCGGACCGACATGCGGGCTATGATCTTCCGGATCGTTTCGGTGGCAGCCCTGGTGCTGCATTTCATCTGCTTTCTGCTTTACAAGGCCTTCCCGGCCTTCAAATTCATCCCGGCCGAATTTTTATGGAACCGCTGGTTCTCCCTGGCCGCCGCGATCATAGTCGGCCTTCCCGCCGCTGTCATCTGGATTCGGGGGATGATAGACGCCGGCCCGGAGAGCATAGCCGTAAAAGACCGGCAAACGTCCGTCCACGGGATTTATAAAAATATCCGACATCCCCAGGCCCTGGGCAAGATGGCTCTCCCCCTGGTGGCGGCATTGATATTGAACTCCCCGTTCCTGGTGATGTTCTCCCTGCTGTGGATCCCCGCCTTTTACCTGCTGTGCCGCATCGAGGAGAAGGACCTGGAGCTGCACCTGGGCGCGGAATACCTGCACTACAAGGGAGCCACCGGGTTCTTCGTTCCCCGCAAGGCGGTTATCCATCATGCCCTGCCGGAGAACTGCCTCAACTGCGGGACAAAACTGCACGGAAAATACTGCCACGACTGCGGCCAGAAGAACACCGACATCAACGTCCCCTTCAAAGAACTGCTGCACGAATTCCTGTGGGACGAACTGCGGATTGATTCGCGCTTCTTCCACACCCTGTCGCCGCTGATCATCAAACCCGGTTTTCTGACTGCCGATTATGTAGCTGGCAGGAGGGTGCGCTACATTCCGCCCTTACGGACCTATGTGATCATCAGCTTTCTGCTGTTCCTGCTGCTGGCCATGGCCAGCAAACGCTCCCATTTGGAGGAGTTGCATGAGGAACCCGAGACAAGGACAGAAGCCCGGGCCGTGGAGAGCGCTCCGAAGCCTATTATCGGTCAGGATATCCCCGCTGCCGGGGAGGATACGTTAAGCTTCGACTTTCGTTTCACCAGGATGGTCGAGGAGGGCTACCGCCGTGGGGCCAAGAATCCAGAATTGTTTGTGGAAACGCTGATAGAACGTTTTGCTCAGGGCATGTTCCTGCTGATGCCGCTGTTTGCCCTGCTTTTAAAACTGCTTTATATCCGCTCCGGCCGCTATTACATGCAGCACCTGATATTCTCCATCCATTTCCACGCCTTTGTTTTTCTGACCATCCTGGCGATCACCGTTACCCGCTTTTTCCGGATACCGGTGCTCAGCCAGTGGATGAGCCTGCTGATCATGACCATTCCCCTGTATCTGTATCTGAGCATGAAGAGATTCTACCGGCAGGGCTTCTGGCCTACTTTTATCAAACTGAACCTGCTCTCCATTTCCTACGGGGCGATATTCACCGGGTTTATCCTGGTGATCCTGCTATCCTGGATAGTTTTATAAAAATAACCCCGGTGTTTTGAGTTGACTTCAGGTAGGATATATAAGATAATTATCATTGAACAACACAACAAACTTATTATCTGGCTTGATCTATGAACCATCCGGGATTGCTTTCATATTCGGTGATCATCTCCTTGAGCCTTCTGGTGATAATGTCGTACCTGTTCGACATTCTGGCCCGGAAGTCGCGCATTCCCTCGGTCCTGCTGCTTTTAACGGTGGGGATCATCCTGCGCTTTGTCGGCAGTCATCTGAACATCGCCTTCCTCAACTCCCGGATGTACCTGGAGCTGTTCGGCATCATCGGAGTGATTCTGATCGTGCTGGAGGCCACTTTGGAGCTGAGCCTTACCCGGGAGAAACTGCCGGTGATAAAGAAATCGATGGCCTCGGCGGTGCTGGTCTTCATGGCCTCCTCCCTGCTGATAGCCCTGGTGATCAAGCTGGTTCTGAATGCCCCGTTCCAAAGCTGTTTCGTGAACGCGGTCCCCCTGGCCGTCATCAGCAGCGCCATTGTGATCCCCTCGGTCTGCAACCTGGGCCCCGATAAAAAGGAGTTCATGGTTTATGAGGCCACCTTCTCGGACATCATCGGCATCATGATCTTCAACTTTGCCATCCAGAAAAGCATCTGGTCGGCCTCTTCGGTGTTCTCGTTCGTTGGCAACCTGACGGTCATCTCGCTGATCTCGGTGGTCTGTTCGCTGCTGTTGCTGCTGTTCATAGACAAGATCGCCGGGCACAATAAATTCTTCCTGCTGCTCTCCATTCTGTTCCTGGTGTATTCACTGGGCGAGCTGCTCCACCTTTCGTCGCTGCTGCTGATACTGGTGTTCGGCCTGACCATCAGCAACGTCTATCTGATAGTCCGGGGCCCCATCAAGAAATTCCTGAACCCCTACAAGCTGACCTACGAACTCCGGCAGCTCAAGCTGATCACCTCGGAGTCGGCCTTCGTCATCCGGACCTTCTTCTTCGTGCTTTTCGGCTACTCCATCCACCTGGCCTACCTGCTCAATATGGAGATCATCCTGCTGGGCAGCCTGATAATGGTAATGATCTTTACGGTACGTTATTTTCACCTCAAATATATCGCCCGGGTCAGCCTGTTCCCCGAGCTGTTCATCGCCCCCCGCGGGCTGATCACTATCATTCTGTATTACAGCATTCCCCAGCAGTTCATGCTGGCAAGGTTCGGAGAGGGGGTGCTGTTCTTCGTGATCCTGGTCTCCAGCCTGATAATGATGGCCGGCCTGATGTACACCGGCAACAAAGTAACCGAAGAAGCGGAATGTCTGAACATTTTAAGCAATGGCAAACAGCCGCCCCCTCAATCGGAAGGAAACTGAAAGAAAAATAATGAGATCCAAAGTAGCAGCATTAAAGGTCAAGCCGGAGAGCATACTAAATGATATCGCCCGGCTGATGGACCTGGCCGGTTTCCGGGAGCAGCTCGACCCCAAGAAAACCGTCATATTAAAGGATAACATCTCCTGGCATTATCCCTTCCCGGCGGCCAATACCACCCCCTGGCAATTAGAGGGAGTGATCAAGGCCCTGCGGGATGCCGACTATAAAGATATATCCTGCGTCCAGAACAAGACCGTGGTTACCGATACTTTCAAGGGCGAGGATCTCAACCGGTATCTGCCCATCCTGAGAAAGCACTCTGTTCCGGTGCTGTATAATTTCAAGGCGGCGGATATGAAATGGGTATCTTATGTTCCCCAAGCCAAGATGCTGGCCTTGGATAAAATATTTCCCGAAGGGATACTGGTGCCGGATTATTTCTTCGACAAGAACATCCTCCATCTGCCGACCATGAAATGCCACATCTACACCACCACCACCGGGGCCATGAAGAACGCCTTCGGCGGGCTGTTGAACACCAAGCGCCACTACGCCCACTCCTGGATCCACCAAGTGCTGGTGGACCTGCTGGCCATCCAACAGGAGATCCATTCCGGGCTGTTCGCAGTAATGGACGACACCACCGCCGGCAACGGGCCGGGGCCCCGCACCATGTATCCGGTGATCAAGGATTACATGCTGGCATCAAGCGATCCGGTGGCCATAGACGCCGTGGCGGCCAAAATGATGGGCTTCGACCCCATGAAGATAGACTACATCCGGCTGGCCCATGAACGCGGCCTGGGCTGCGGCAGGCCCGAGGAGCTGGAGTTGGTGGGTGACGACATCTCCGGAGAGAGCTGGAATTTCAAGGTGGGCAAGAACCTGGTGCGCCGGGTGGGCGGAGATATGATCTGGTTCGGCCCCCTAAGGGGCATGCAGAACTTCTTTTTCCGCACTCCGCTGGTCCACTTGTTCATCCTGGCATCGGAGGTTTATCACGATTACCTTCGCTGGCCTTTGTGGGACAGCCGGGTCTATCGCCGCTGGTTGAAGAATACATCCTGGGGCCGACTTTTCGGCAGTTACCCCGAGAGGTGATCGAACTGAAAACTCCTTTATAAGCTTGACAACCATAGCCTTAAAATATATAATGAACCTGTGTGACTGTCCTCAAACATCCCCCTGAAATTTATCCTCAGGGGGGTATGAGTTATATGGCAATGATCGAAACAAAATCTTAAAAAACCTACGGAAGAATCCTTATGTCCAGAGTGGTGACCACTAAAGAGGGCCTGGCCAAAATGAAGACCGAACTGGAAAAACTGGTATCGGTGGACCGGCCCAATGTATCGGAAGCCCTGGCCCATGCCCGCAGCTTGGGCGACCTTTCGGAGAATGCCGAATACCATGCCGCCAAGGAAAAGCAGGGCATGATCGAACGGAAGATCCGCCAATTGCAGACGGACCTCACCAACGCCGAGGTGATTGATCAGAGCAAGCTGGCCAAAGGGGTGGTGGTCTTCGGCAAGACCGTCAAGGTGAAGGACCTGGGCGACGGCACGCAGGAGACCTACATCCTGGTGGGGCAGCATGAGGGCGATTTCGACCAGGGCAAGATCTCGGTGGAAAGCCCCATCGGCAAGGGTCTGCTGGGGAAAAAGGTGGGCGATATCGCGGAGATAACGGTCCCGGCCGGCACCATCAAGTATAAGGTAATATCTATAACGTAAGGGTTTGATTTATCAAGCCTGAAACGATTGCCATAAATTAACCGTAGGGGCGATCGGTTATCGCCCGGTAGTAAAGGAGCAATATGCCAGACATTAAAGTTGCCGTCCTGATGGGATCCGACAGCGACCTTCCGGTGATGGAGAAAGCCATCGAGACCCTGAAAGAATTCGGGATAAAACCCCAGGTGAAGATCCTCTCCGCCCATCGCCTGCCAGATAAGGTGGCCGGGTTCTGCAAGGAAGCCCGCAGCAGCGGCTTCGAGGTCATCATCGCAGGGGCCGGGCTGGCCGCCCATCTGGCCGGTGCGGTGGCCGCCAACACCACCCTGCCGGTGATCGGCGTTCCTTTGAAATCCGGCGCCCTGGCCGGGGTGGACGCCCTGTATGCCACGGTCCAGATGCCCTCCGGCATCCCGGTGGCCACCGTGGCCATCGACGGGGCCAAGAATGCGGCCATCCTGGCGGCCGAAATATTATCCATCAAATACCCCGACATCGCCCAGAAACTGGAGGATATGCGGGCCAGGATGCGGCAGGAGGTGGAGAAGAAATCCGCCCAAGCGGAGCAGAAATACAATCAGTAATCTCGCCAACGCATTCAAGCCGAAATGGCCACCCCACAATACAAACTAAAGAACCTCTGGCTACAGGCCGGTGAAAGCTATTATGCCTATACCGTATATCTGCGCAAGGCTGAGGTGCTGGACCTGGCGGGCGAATGGCAGGAATCTGTAAGGCTCTTGACCAACAATTATGAGTTTGCCAAAATAGCTGGGGCCAAGAAGGAAACAGCCGACTCCGAGGTCAAACGCATCCGGTTGCTTCGTTATCTGGGAAAAACTCAGGACTTTCTGGTACCGCTCAAAAAAGCCCGGGCGATCTATAAAAAACTGGGCGATGAGGGCGGCCTGAATCAGGTCACCAACGAGATCGGGCTGGCCTATCGTTTTTCCGGAGATAACCGGAAAGCCGAAGACTGTTTCTGCCTCCTGATCGATAGGGCCGAAAAAAGCGGCGGTCTCAAGCACCTGATGAGCGGGCTGGGCAACCTGAGCCAGATATATATGCAGCAAGGCAAACACGATCTAGCTTTGGAATATCTCAACCGCTGTATGGACATTTCGCTGCGTCAGAACGACAATACTTTTTTGACCATTCTTTATGGGAGCATGGGTAATACTTATTTTTATCAGGACCGGCTGGATCTGGCCATGGAGCATTATCAAAAACAGTTTCATTCGGCGACTAAATTCGGCGACATCGCCAATATCAGCGTAGCCGTCGGAAACATCGGCAATATCCATAACCGGCATGGCGATTTCGCCCGGGCCCTGGAGTGTTATCGTGAAAAACTGGATCTCTCCCAAAAACTCGGCTACAAAATCGGTATCCTGCAAGCCTTGGGCAATATGGGCCTGGCTTTGACCGAATTGGGGGATATGACGGAAGCCCAGGGATGTTTTGAACGCCAGCTTGCCGTTTCCCGGGAAGCAAACGATCCCGAAGGCATCGAGGGGGCCTGCAGCGGATTGGGGGAGATCTTCACGCAGTTGGCTGACTATACCAGGGCTGAGGAATATTTTAAACTGGCCATCGCTGTCGACATTGAACATGGGCTTAGAAATGACCTGGCGGTGGATTATCTGGGCCTGGCCGAAATGTACCTTAAAAAAGGCGATGCCGGTCTTGCCCGGGAAGCGGCTAGCTTGGCCTTGGTAGCCGCCCGAGAGATCGGCGATGACGAACTTGTAGCAAAAGCAGCACGGCTTCAGAAACAACGGACCGACGTCTGAAAAAACAACCTGCCTGATAATATTATTCAAACCTTCACGTTAAATAAAAGAGGGAAACCGATTTCATGAAAACCATCACCCAAACCAACTTCCCCGATCTTAAAAAGATATCCCAGGGCAAGGTGCGCGACATCTACGACCTGGGGGAGCATCTGCTGATCGTGACCACCGACCGCATCTCGGCCTTCGATGTGGTCCTGCTCAACGCCATTCCCCAGAAGGGCTATGTGCTGACCCAGATCTCGAAGTTCTGGTTCGGCAAAATTTCCGGCATCATGCCCAACCACCTGGTGGCCACCGAGGTGGCAGACTTTCCTGCTGAATGTCATAAATACAAAAATGAACTAGAGGGGCGCTCCATGCTGGTCAAAAAGGCCCAGCCCCTGCCGGTGGAGTGCATCGTGCGCGGCTATCTGACCGGCTCAGGACTGAAGGACTACAATAAGACCGGCCAGGTCTGCGGTATAGAACTGCCCAAAGGGCTGGTGGAATCCAGCCGCTTGGATCAGCCCATTTTCACCCCCTCCACCAAGGCGGATATCGGCGCCCATGACGAGAACATCTCCTTCGAAAAAATGTCGGAGATCCTGGGAGGAGAAAAGGCCGATCTGGTCAAAAAACTTTCATTGGAGATCTATGGCACAGCCCGGAAGATCGGCGAGGAAAAGGGCATCATCATCGCCGACACCAAATTCGAGATGGGCGATTTTAACGGCGAGCTTATACTGATAGACGAAGTGCTGACCCCCGACTCCTCGCGCTTCTGGCCCCTGGCCGGATACCAGGCCGGAAAATCGCAGCCCAGCTTCGACAAGCAGTTCGTCAGGGATTACCTGAGCACCCTGGACTGGAACAAGCAGGCGCCGGGCCCGGAACTGCCCAAGGATGTGATAGACAAGACCAGCCAAAAATACCTGGAGGCTTTGGAGATACTGACCGGCATCCAGCCGCAGGGCTAAACCTCAATAATTTTAGGAACCAATCATTATGCTTCAGATTTTTCAGCGCGGCAGTACTTTGGGGATGATCTTCGGCTACGACATCTTCACCGGCATCATCATGGTCGGCCTGTTGTTGGTCTCCGTCTTTTCCTGGACGGTGATAATCTATAAACGGCGCTCCCTGAACAATATCGCCAAGGCCAATAAAAGGTTTATGGAAAAGTTCAAACAGCGCAAAACCTTCGATGACGCCTTTGCCTCATCCCACCCGGCTTCGCCCCTGTTCCTGATCCTGGCCGAGGGGCTGGCCGAGGCCCAGCGCCTGTCCGGCGGGCAGAAGCTTTCCTTTCCCCTGGAGGTGCTGCCCAACATCCAGGCCGCCATGGACCGGGCCATCGGCGATCAGGTGGAGGCCATCAGCCGGCGGCTGATCACGCTGGCCACCATCGCCAACGTCACTCCGCTGATCGGATTGCTGGGCACGGTCTGGGGTATCATGGTGGCCTTCGTGGACATCAAGCGCTTCGGATCCACCAGCATTCAGGTTGTGGCCCCCGGCATCGCCGAGGCCCTGGTGACCACCATCGCCGGGCTGGTGGTGGCCATCCCGGCCTCCATTGCTTTCAATGCCTACAACAGCCGCATCCGCCACATGGCCGGGCAGATGGAGAACCTGTCTTCGGAATTTTTGGGCGACCTGCGGGTCCATTCGGTGTTCGGGGGGAAGTAGCCCCATGAGACGGGAGCGTTTCCATATCCCGCCCCTGGATTCCATCAACATCACCAATCTGGTGGATGTCTGCATGGCCCTGCTGATCATTTTTATGATCACCGCTCCAATGATGCGCTCCGGGGTGGAGGTGGCCCTGCCCAAGGCCGATTCCTCCAAGCCCCAGATAGAGGAGGGCCTGACCATAGTGCTGACCTCCGGAAGCAAGATACTTATCAACGACCAGCCGGTATCGGCCAAGGCCTTTTCCCAGGTGGTAAGGGGGCTGCTGGCCCGGAACGCTGCCCGGCCGGTTTACCTTAAAGCCGACAAATCGGTGCCTTACGGTTTGGTGGTGGAGATCATCGGGCAGTTGAAGGAACTGAAGGTCAACAACCTGGGCTTGGTCACCGAACCCAAAGCCAGCAAATGAAACGGGAATTCTCCATATCGCTGTCCTTTCATCTGCTGTTGTTTCTGACAGTGATTTTTTTTGCCAGGGTGTTGAACCTGGCATCCCAGCCCTCCTATCCGGCGGTATATCAGGTCAACCTGGTGTCCCTGCCCCAAGTCTCGGGAAGCGAGGGCCAGGACATGGAGAGCGCCCCGGTTCCCGAAGCCAAGCCTTCGGCCCAAAAGGAGCCGGCTGCCCCCAAGGTCAAACCGCAGCCGAAAGCAAAGACTCCGGATAAAAAGCCGAAATCGGCCGGCGGCCCGGTGGTGCCGAACCTTCCCCAGGGAATGAAGGTGCTGGCCGCCGAAGGGGTCTCCCCGGAGGGGTCATACTACCTGGGCATGATATTGACCAAGATCAGCCAGCATTGGCGCAATCCCTACCAGGGCGAGAAACAGGTGATCCGGTCCACCATCTATTTCAAGATCGATCGGCAGGGGAATCTGCTGGAGGCCAACCTGGAGAAATCCTCCGGCGACGCTCTGTTCGACCAGGCCGCCATCCGGGCGGTCTACCAGGCCAAAACTTTCCCGCCCTTCCCGCAGGAGATGAAGGTATCGGTGCTGGGGGTGCATTTTGAATTTGAGTATGTGAAATGACCCGTTTTGCTCTGGCCGTACCGAAATTATCGCCGACAATAGAAGGCAATCTAAAGACCCTCATAACCTTCACCGAAAAGGCTTCTAATGAAGGGGCTGATCTGGTATTATTCCCCGAAGCTTGTCTGACCGGGCTGATAAATAATGACCAGCCTGATCATGACCTTTTGTTGGGGCAAACCGTTCCCGGCTCTATAACCGATAAGCTTTGTTCCTTGTCTGCGGAAAAGAATATCTCTATTGCCCTTGGACTGCTGGAGCGGGTGAAGAATTCTCTTTACGATACTGCCATATTGATTTCCCCGGACCAGGGCATTGTTTTAAAATACCGAAGGATGTCACCGGGTTGGCATGGGCTTCAAGCCGATCAGAACAGATATCGCCAGGGAACCGGCATAGAATCTTGTGGTATTGCCGGGCTGCGCACGGCGTTTTTAATCTGCGGTGATCTGTTTGTCGATGCCATCTGCAGCCGGTTATCCGCCGTTAATCCCCAAATTTTGTTTTTGCCCATGTCCCGCTCCTTTGCCAACGGGTCGGCAGATCAAGAGAGATGGAATACTGAGGAACTCCCCGAATATTCAAAAAGAGTAGCCGCCATTAAAGTTCCGACCCTGATGGTGAATTATATCGGTTGCCGGGAGCAAGGCGATACCAGTTTTGGCGGGGCGGTCGTTTTTTCGGCCGATGGGCAAATAAAAGACCAACTTCCTTTAGGGAAACCCGGCATGATCTATTTCGACCTTTAAATATTATTTATACACTATAGAATGACACTGAGCATATATCTAAATAAATATTTTATTTCGGCTGTTGTTTTTCTTCTGGGATGCCCTTTTGTTGCAGCCCAGACCGACGTCTACCTGAAGCTGTCCACCTCGGAAAGGCGGCCCATCGAGCTGGTGGTCACTCCCATCCAGGCCCAGGGGAAAATTTCCAAGGAGACTGTCGCCAAAGTTAAAGAGACCATCGATGTGCTGTCTGACGACCTAGCTTTCTCGCTGTACTTCCAGCTGATTGAGTCCCCGGACAGCGATCCGGGATACGGCTTCAAGAAAGGCCAGGTCCAGGCCGGGTCCTGGCAGCTGCTGGGGGCCAAGATGCTGTTGATTCCCGAACTGCGCAGCGACAAAAAGCAGGATCACCTTAAGGTCCGGATCTACGACCTGGGCGTGGGGCGCGATATCTTCACCAAAGAAGTAGTTGTGGATCACTCCCGTGGCCAGGCCCACCGGATCTGCGACGAGATCATCAAGGCCCTTACCGGGGAGAACGGCGTGGCCTCCACCAAGATAGCTTTCTGCCAGAAGAACGGCCAGAACAAAGAGCTGGCTTTGGTGGATTATGACGGCCACAACCTGCAAAAATTAACGGCCCTGAACACAATCAACCTGTCGCCCGACTGGTCGCCCGACGGAAGCAAACTTGCCTTCATTTCCTTTCAACGCAACCGGACAGAGATCTACTCGCTGGATATGAAGGCCTGGAAGCTTCTGGCCATTTCCCAGGTCGAGGGGCTGAACACCTCCCCAGCCTGGTCACCCGACGGCCGAAAAATGGCCCTGACCCTCTCCCGGGACGGCAATGCCGAGATATACCTTTATACCTTGGACAGCCGGTCCTTGCAGAGGCTGACCAACAGCTGGGCCATAGACTGCTCGCCGGGCTGGTCCCCTAATGGCCGGGAGCTGGTTTTCACATCGGACCGCCCGGGCAGCCCCCAGATCTATTTGATGGATACCGACGGCTCCAATATCCGGCGGCTGACCTATCAGGGAAATTACAACACTTCACCGGTGTGGTCGCCCAAGGGCGACAAGATCGCCTTCGTCTCCCGCATCAACGGACTTTTCCAGATCTGCGCCATGAATGTCACCGGCGACGGCTACACCCAGCTGACCTTCGAGGGCGATAACGAGGATCCCTCCTGGTCGCCCGACGGCCTGCATTTAGCGTTCTCCTCCAACCGCATCGGCAGCAGCCAGCTGTGGCTGATGCACTGGGAGGGCTCGGGCCAGAAGGCCGTCACCAACCTCAGCGGGGCCTTGATGCCGGCCTGGAGCCCGGTTTCAGTTCCTTGAAATACTAAACTATCACTATAACAATATAAAGGAGTTAATCATGAATAGATTGTTGATCCCGTTATGTGTTTTTGCCGCTCTGACTATGGTGTTTTCAGGCTGCGCCAAAAAACAGACCACTCCGCAGGAGGAGATCGTCAAGCCGGAACTCACCGTTGAGAAGCCGATCACCACGCCCGAAGAAAAAAAGCCCGAGGTGAAAATCGATTTCTCCACCGTCTACTTTGGCTTCGATTCATATTCAATAGAGGAGGCCTCCGTCTCCCTGCTCACCGAGGCCGCCAAACTCCTGCGCAGCTATCCCCAGGTATCGGTCAGGCTGGAAGGACATTGCGACGAACGCGGCACCACCGAGTATAACCTGGCGCTGGGCGAGAAGCGCTCGGTGGCCGTCAGGGATTACCTGGTCAACCTGGGGGTGGAGCGCTCCCGCCTGGCCACCGTCAGCTTCGGCAAGGAAAAACCGGCCGACCTCGGGCATAACGAGATCAGCTGGGCCAAGAACCGCCGGGTGGAATTCGTGATCGAAAAGAAGTAACATGAAGAAAACAATCCTGTTCATTCTCTGCCTTCCCCTGCTGGCCGGATGCGGTGTCAAGAAGGAATACGTCCGGATGCGCGACCAGCTGGACTACCTGGAGACCAGCCAGAAGAAGATGGAGAGCCAGATGACCCTGATGGACAGCCTGCTTCGGGCCCAGACCGATATCACCTATCAGCTGAACGCCGAGATGCGCACCCGCTGGGGATCGTTGAACGAGCGGATGATGAGCATGGACCAGCAATACGAGGATCAGCAGTCGCGGCCCATGGTCCAAACCCTGCCGCTGGGTTCCTCGAAGCCCGACAACAGCCAGCAGATAAAACCGCCAACCCCGCCGGAAAAACCCAAGGAGACTTCTTCACAACCCGACCCCAAACAGCTGTATGACACCGCCTATCTGGATATCACCCGGGGGAATTACGACCTGGCCATCGCCGGGTTCCGGGAATTCTTGAAGCTTTATCCCACCAGCAGCCTGGCCGATAATTCCCAATACTGGATTGGCGAAGGATATTACGCCCAGAAAAAATACCAAGAGGCCCTGGCCGAGTTCGAAAAGGTCATCGCCCTGTACCCCAATCAGGATAAGGCGGCGGCGGCCTATTACAAGTCCGGCCTCTGCTATAAAGAACTGGGCAATAAAGCAGCCGCCAGGGAAAACTGGGAAATCCTGATAAAGAAATTCCCGCGCAGCCCCGAGGCCGGACTGGCCCAGGACCGGATAAAAGAACTGCCATAACCCTATAACCATTTTTGGAGAGATAAGAATGCCCAAAGTTGCCGCCAAAAAAAAATCCAAGAAGAGAAGCAATGAACGCCGAACACCGCTTTCGGAGAAAGAATTCCGGGATCTGATCGAGACCGGCAAGGCCACCGAAAAGGAGCGCCGGGCCTGGGAGGAGCGAAGGAAAAAATGAGTTTTTTAAAGAATATCTTTGGGCCCAAAGGAACCAAGCAGGGCCATGCCATCAGCATTCAGCAGGGAGTGGCCGCCAACGCCCTTTCCATCCAGGCCCTGATAAATGTCCTGGTGGCCAAGAACCTCTGCACCCGCCAGGATTTGTTGGATGAGTTGAAGAAGATATCCAGCCAGAATCAGCAGCATGCCCAGCCCAAAAAATAACGACAGCGAGCTTTTCGCCCAGGCCGACCAGCTATCCCGCCACGGTAAGCGCAAGGAGGCCCTAAAAGTTTACCGGGAGATCCTGGCCATTCCGGAATTGCAAAAAGAGAATGCTTTGGTCCTGGAACTGGCGCATTGGGGTCTGGCCGAGCTTTTGATTCTGGAGAGGGATACTGCCGAAGCCGAGAAACACCTGCTGGCCGCCATAGGGCTCAATCCCAATGAGGCCAACTATTACCAGCAGCTGGGCTCGCTCTACAGCTATATGGACCGCTTTGAGGATGCCATCGTCCAGCTGAAGAAGTCCCTGGACATCCGGCCCACCCATCCCCAGACCATGCATCTGCTGGGGTGGGCGGTCTTCATGTCCGGCGATCAGAAGAGCGGCCGGCAGATATTGGAGCAGGCCGCGGCCCTGGATGAATGCGACGCCAGCATTCTGAATGACCTGGCGGTCTGCCTGGTGGAGATGAGATTATATGGTGAAGCCCTGAAACATCTGAACCGGGCCCTGGAGCTGGACCCCGATAACCAGCTGCTTGAATCCTACCGCCAGATGGTGATAGTCAAAAAAGCCTCCTTCTAAGGAGGCTTTTTTATTGTTTCTAAACTTTGGTAGTTTTACGTTTTTGTGCTTTTTTAGCTATCGCCTGATTTATCCGACGGGGTTTTTAGTGGTTAATTTTCAAAACGAACAAAACAATGTTTCCTTGCTTATTGTACGGCGATTCCGGCTAAAAATAAAACTTGGCCCAAAGCTCCACCTTGCTTTCATATTGCTTGCTGCCGTATTCGGAATTTCCTTTGCCGGCAAACAGGGACGGCCAAACGACCAACTCAAAATTTGTTATCGGTTTATAGCTGACGGGAACCCCTACCGAAGAACTGCGGTCTTCCAGATTATAAATCCATTGTACGGCCGGGGTGAAATACAGCCAGTTGAACGGTTCCGGCCAGGATGCCTTGAGATACAGATATTCCCGCATCAGGTTGGAGCTGCCAAAATATACCCGGCTGACACTTAAGGCGCTGGCTATGGCTGCATTGTCGCCCGAAGCGGCCGCATTTACCAAGAACGCATTGTACTCTTCAAATTGATCCCCGCTTAAGCCGGCATCATTAAGGTAATATTCCGCAATAGTGGTGATATTCCATCTATTCAGCCATCTCAGGCCAATAAGGTAGGAGGATCCGTCAATGTTGTCAGTTTGAAGGCTGTCTTGTAGAATATAATATCTGGACTGGTTGGCAAAACTGCTGAACTCTCCGTGGATTTCCAGGCTGGAAAGGATATTCCGCGAAAAATCAAATCCGATACTTTTGGGATTTATCCTGCTGAAATAACCCATCAGATCGATATCCGTATCCCAAAGCAGAAAATAAATCTTTGCGGCGAGGTCGGTCTTTTCCGCCTCCGCTATTTTGCCGTTAATTGTGTTGACCGCGGGCGCCAGGATCAGGTCCATTGATAAATTATTAAGCGCCCCCCTGGAAAAACTTTTGGTATATTGGTAATTCATTGACAAAATTCCCGATTGCGCCAGCTCGGGGTTTTCCGGATCTTTTTGGGGGTTGACATATCCCACCGGATTAAAGGCATACCCTTTGCCCCAATTAAACATCTTTTGCCCCAGCAGCAAAAATGAATTGCCTGGTAGGTCCACATTTCCATAAAGTTCATACAGGCCAAAATCCGCCTGGCTGGCGTCAAAATATTCCAACTGGGTTTTCACATGAACCCCGAGATCTTCGGTCCGGTAGTCTCCGTTTAAATAAAAATCAACCCGGCACGAAGTCAGAACATCGGATAACTGCCGATCGACGTACTGTAAGGAATACAGCGGGGAGTTTTTTCTGCTTTTCAAAAGGGAATATCTGGCGTCAAGCTGGCCGCTTAGCTCCAGGGTTTCCTTTTGAGTTTCCACCGGGGGCACTTCAAAAGAATAATCCTCGGCCCGGGAAACCGCACTGAAGATTAAAAGACAAAGCAGCCCCGCCAAAGACCTCATTTTCTTAACCCCTCAAGCTGGGACATAAAGTTTAGGGTGAACACTTCGTCCTTGAGGGTTCTGGATTTCACCTGGGTATAGATCATGGTTGAAAGGTATCCCTTATATAGCGGGCTGTGCGTTTCTATAACCGCCGGGCGGATCAGGCCATTGCCAAAATTCTTCATTTCCTTAAAGTCCAGGGTTTTTATCAGCATTCCGCTGGCGGAATAGCATTCTATTTTCTTCAAATTTTCGTCTTTGGTGGTCCACATCTTAAGCTTATCGTAGGCCACGGCTTTGTTTTTCGCTTTTAATTCCAGAATATATCCTGTTTCTGTTTTCTCTGTTTTTTCGACATCGTATTCCGCGCTGTAGTCGACCTGCATGATATCGGCGTTGTTGAACACCCCGCCGGTGATGGATTGCAGGCTGGTTATGCGTATCGGCTTGCCCACATTGGGTATGTAAAGCCACATATTATCGCCCAACCTTAAGGTGGTCCTGCCCTTTTCGCTGGCCGGGGAAAGATACAACATGGCAACTTTATCCTTCCCTTTTTTTACCGTATAGAAGATAAATTCTTTTTTTCGGCCGTTGGGCTCAATATTTATCAGCTTCCGGTAGGCCTCATAACTTTCCGGCATAAGTTTTTCGTCTATTCTTTTTAACAGATCGTTTCCGCTTTGGGCCAGGGCCAGTCCGGCAATGGAAACGAACAATATTGCCAGGAAAGCTATTTTGGTTTTCATGGATGATCCTTTCTTTTAAATATGCCTTAATGCTTCAACCGGCTCCATTTTGGACGCCTTGAGCGCCGGCTGCAGGCTGGCTAGGGCGGATATTATAACCACAATTATCAAGGCCAGCAGAACCTCGGTGGTCGGTATTTGAGGTGACAGCGAAAGCTTCATTGATCCAAAGGTGAAATTTAATTTTACCCAGCCGGTAATTAATATCACAACTATGCCTATGATATTTCCGGCTACGGCGCTGAATAAACCCAGCAAGAGCCCCTCGGTCAGGAACAGCGCCAAGATTTTTGAAGGAGCCGTGCCGATGGATGCAATGGTGCCTATTTCCCCGATCCGCTCGTAAACCGACATCATCATCACGTTGAGGATGCTGATCAAAACAATAGCCACCAGGACTATGCGCACCACCATAATCAGTAACGTAACAATCTGCGCTATGCTTGAAAACGGAGACAACTCCTCCCAGGAATGAATTTCAAAACCCGGCTTGCCGGTTTTTTCGCCCGGGTCTTGGGCAATGCTCTTTTTTAAAGAGGCATAGGCTGAGTTTAGTTTGTTAAAATCATTGAGTTTGATCGCAATTTCGGTGATTTCGCCGCCCTCGATCCTTAACAACGATCTGGCATCTTCAATATGAATGTACCCGTCCTTCCCCTGAGGGCCCATTATGTTTTCCGAAACACCCGAAATTTTAAAGGCCATCCCGTTAACCGAGCCGTCTTTATTGGTGGCCACCAGAACGGCATCGTCCCCCACTTTCAAGTTCAGGCCATTGGCGATGTTAAGCGGAATAACGATGGCACCGGGCTTCACGAAAGTGGCCGGATTGGAGTCCCCCTCTTTTATTCTTTTTACCAGATCGGGGCAGGTCATGCTTTCTTTTTCCGGGTAAACCGCGGTCAGCCTCATGTTGGTCGTCTGCGCAAAGTTGCTGATCATTGCCCCGAACCGGATCCTTTCGGAATAGGCCTTCACGTCAGGATCGTCGTCCAATGTAGCTTTGATCGCTTGTAATCCTTTTTCGCTGATGGTGATATCCAGCGGCAGATTATCCATTGACCCTACATAGCCTTTTTTGTGAATCTGAACGTCGCCCAGATTGGAGTTGGTAAGGATGCCGACCACCTCGCTTTTAAATGAGGCCCCAATGCCGCCGAATATTATCACCAGGGCCACGCCCACAGCTATCAGCGAGGATGTCAACAGCGTCCGGCGGGTGTACCTTAATAGGTTGCGCCAGGCAATTTTTATTACGTTCTTCATTTCAGGGATCCTCCTCCGGTGTTTTTATTTTCCTGGGCCTGGGTTATCAAACCGTCCTCGATGGTATAAATGATTTCCGCCTCGCCCACAACCTTGGGGTCATGGGTGGCAAAAATAAACGTGGTGTTGAATTCTTTCTTCATCTCGTGCATAAGTCCCATCACTTTGTAGGCCGTGTCGTGGTCCAGATTTGCGGTGGGCTCATCCGCCAGAACCAGTTTCGGCTCCGTCACCAGTGCCCGGGCTATGGCCACCCTTTGCTTTTGCCCCCCGGAAAGCTGGGACGGGTATTTGTCTTTTTGATCCTTCATCCCCACTTTCTCCAACAGCGCCAGCACCATTTGTTTTCGTTTTTCCAGAGGCACGTTCTGAACCATTATCAGCGGGTATTCAACGTTTTCATAAACCGTCAAAACCGGAATCAGGTTAAAATTCTGGAATATAAACCCGATGTTATCTCCCCGGAATTTAGCCGATGTTTTCCGGTCCATCCGATTGACCTCCACCCCGGCCACCGTGACGGTTCCCTCGGTTGGTTTATCCAAGCATCCGATCAAATTCAGCAGGGTCGTCTTCCCGCTGCCGGAGGGCCCGACAAAAGAAATGAATTTGCCTTTTTCTACCATCAGGCTTATCCCTCGCAGGGCCGGAACAATCACGTCTCCGGCCAGGTAGTTCTTCTTCGCATTTTCAATAATCAGTAGGCTCATCTTACCATCCCCTTTTTGTTTTTTGGTCAAATCAATTCTGCTGCAGTTGTTCTTTCGGGCTGTCGAAAAAACCCCACCATATAATTCATCTTTTTTGCGGCTTGCGATTACCGCTTAGCAATAATCGAACATATTTTAACCGTATATCAGGATACAATAGATTTATTCACAAGTCAAGCCATACCCCAGAAAAACGCTCTCAGACAATACACAGTAGTGCGGCAAATGATGCTATTCATTTCGTCAGCCATCGCATTCCTACCGCCAGATGGTGATAGTCAAAAAAGCCTCCTTTTAGGGAGGTTTTTTTAATACTACCAATCTTTGGCAATTTTACGTTTTGGATAATTATTGATTTAACTAATAAATACTTCAAGAGGTCATTCTCGCGAATGCGAGAATCCAGATCTGGTTGCCCATTTTCACGGGCATGACAACAAAATCGTTCGAAACACTGATAAGAATTATGGGGCTATTTAAGTGTCAGTAAAATAATCCTTCTGTATATTTTATTCCAGCTTTCTTTTGAACCGCATGACGCTGAGCGACAGGATGCCGATCCCAAAAATCAGCAGGGCCAGGGCATGGGGCCACAGTTCAACCAACCCCGATCCCCTTAGGAATATCCCCCGGATGATGGTATAGAAGTACCGCAACGGCAGCAGATAGGTAAGGGCCTGGACCACCAGGGGCATGTTCTCTATGGGAAATACGAACCCGGACAGATAGATCATCGGCATCATCACGAAGAAGATGGCCGTCATCATGGCCTGCTGTTGGTTGGAGGACACAGTGGAGATGAACAGGCCCAGCCCCAAAGTGGTCATGATGAACAGCAGGCACAGGGAAAACAACAGCGGATGGCTGCCCCGGACGGGAATCCCGAACCACTGGGTAGCCACCAGCATCACCAGCAGGATGTCGATGACCCCGATGCAGAAGAAGGGGGTCAGTTTGCCGATTATCAGCTGATATGACTTGATGGGAGTCACCAGCAGCTGGTCCATGGTGCCGTTCTCCCGCTCCTTGACTATGGCCAGGGAGGTCAGCATCATGGTCATTATCATCAGCAACAGCCCTAGCACGCCGGGCACCATGAAATTCCGGCTGCTGAGTTCGGGGTTGTACCATATCCGGATCTCGGGGTTAACCGAAAGCAGGGCATTTTTTCGGGGGCCCGGGGATCCGGCCAACTGGAGGCCGATATAACGGTTGATGATTTGGCTGGCATAGGCCAGGCCGATGCCGGAAGAATTGGCATCCGAACCGTCAGCCAACGCCTGGATCTGGGGCTGTTTGCCAGCCAGCAGATCGTTTCCGAACCCGGCCGGGATCACAATCCCGACCGAAGCTCTGGTCTCGGTAAGGGCAATATCTATATCCGCGGTTCTGGTGGTGCTTTCCACGGTGCGGAAATATCCGGAATTAGTGAAACCGCTCAACAGCTGACGGCTGTAATAGGAATTGTCGTGGTCGCAGACAATCATGCTTACCTCCCGGACATCCAGAGTGGCCGCATAGGTAAAGACCAGCAGTTGTATGGCCGGAGCGATGATGTTGATGGCCACCATCTTGGGATCCCGCATAAACTGCAGAAACTCTTTTTTAATTATATGAAGAATTATTTTCATGTCTTTGTTGCGGTCGAGTTCGATCGACATTCTGTATTTATTATCATAGCCCCGCCCTTTTGATCCTGATGGCGCTCACCGAAAGCATCACCGCGGCAAATCCCATCAGGAAAAGCAGCTGGTCCCAGATCGCGCCGAAACCGGCTCCTTTTAGGATTATGCCCCTCAGGGCCACCAGGTAATACCTGGTGGGCACGGCATAGGTTATCAGCTGTATTGCCTCCGGCATATTTCGGATGGAAAAAACGAATCCCGACAGCAGAAAGGACGGCAGGATGGTGGATATTACCGCCACCAAAAAAGCCAGCTGTTGGGTTTCGGATATTGACGATATCAGCAGTCCCATGCCCAAGGCGCCCAGCAGAAAGATAAAAGTGGTTAGAAACAGCAATAACAAGCTGCCCGTGACGTAGACATCGAATAAAACATAACCCACCACCAGTATGATTGCCGTCGACAGCAGCGAAATAGCAATATAGGGTATCGTTTTGCCCATTATCAATTCCAAGGGTTTTATCGGAGAGACCAATATCTGCTCCATGGTGCCCCTTTCCTTTTCCTTGACTATCGACAGCGAGGTGGAGATGACCCCCACCACCATCAGAATAAAGCCGATCAGCCCGGGAATAAGGAATTTTGCGCTCTTCAATTCGGGATTGAACCATATCCTGGGCCGGTAATCTATCGGCTGGTTGATGGCGGCGGCCCCCATCCGCCGGGCGACCTTGATGGTAAGACGATACGAATAATTTTGGAAAAAAGCATTAAGGTATCCCTGAATGGTGTTGGCGGCATTGGCGTTTACCCCGTCCAATATCACCTGTACCGTCGGGCTCCGGCCCCTGGCCAGGTCAGCTGCATATCCTCGGGGAATCACGATGGCCGCCCGTACTTTTTCACTGCCCAGGAGATGGTCCAGCTCTTTTACCGCTGCCGGCAAATGTTTTACCGTAAAATATTCGCTGTGGGAAAACTCGCTGATCAAATGCCGGCTTTCCTGGCTGATGTCCAGGTCCACTACCGCCAGGGAGGTGTGCTTAACGTCAAAATTCAGGGCATAGCCGAACATCACCAGCATGAACAGCGGAATGAAGAACAGTATCCCCAAGCTCCGCTTGTCCCGCATTATCTGGCGTAGTTCCTTTTTAATGACCGAAGCGACCCTGTCTGTTTTTGTGCCGGGGCTAATCAAAGGCATCGTTCATTTTCCTTCCGGGTTTTCGGTCGGTGTCTTTTTTTCTATTAGGGTGATGAAGACATCCTCCAAGGTAGGGCTTACCTCCCTTATATTTTCAGACTTTATATTTTCCGTCCCCACGGCTTTGATTATCTCCTTTTTGCCGGACTGGACATCCTTGACGCTGACATGAAGCGAATTGCCGAAGATGGTGGTCTCCAGGGCCCAGGGCAGTCCCTGGATCAGGCCCATGGCTTTGACCACATCGTCGGACTTGAATTCCAGGATGGGGTTTTTGATCCATTCTTTTTTCAACTGATTGGGGCTTCCGCTGGCTACGATCCGGCCGGCATGCATCAGGGTGATCTGGTTGCAGTATTCGGCCTCGTCCAGGTAGTGGGTGGTGACGAAAATGGTGGTCCCCCCTGATGACAGTTCGCTGATCAGGTCCCAGAAGCTTCGCCGGGAAACCGGGTCCACCCCGCCGGTGGGCTCGTCCAGGAACAATATCTTGGGTTTATGGAGAATGGCGCAGCCCAGAGCCAAGCGCTGTTTCAGCCCCCCGGCCAATTCGCGGGTCAGCGAACGCTCGCGGCCCGACAACCCCGCCATCTCCAGAGCCCATTGCTTCCTTTTTTTCAGATTTTGCCCATCCAGACCATAGACCCCGCCGAAAAATTCGATGTTTTCCGCTACGGTCAGATCCTCGTACAACGAGAATTTCTGGGACATGTAGCCGATATTTTTTTTAACCAGGTCGGCCTGGCGGTTGATGTCATATCCGCCCACTTGGGCGGTGCCCGAGCTGGAGGACAGCAGCCCGCACAGCATCTTGATGGTGGTGGACTTGCCGGCTCCGTTGGCCCCCAGAAATCCGAAGATCTCCCCTTGCTTCACTTCAAAGCTGACGTTATCGACCGCCACAAAACCGCCGAAGCGCTTGCTTAGCTTGTCCGCTATTATGGATGGGGCAATCATCGTATCAATACTCTCCCAGGGCTTTTTTTAATTTATCTTTGGCGATCTGGCATTCCACCAATGCCCCGGCGTGGCCCACCTTGGCTTGAAGCAGCAGGACCTCGGCGTCCAGCAGATCGGAATTGGTGGCCATTCCCTCAAGGAACAGGTTCTTGACGTTGCGGTAATTCTCCTGGGCCTGGTCCAGCCCGCTCCGGGAGACCTCGGTCTTCTCTCCGGCCTTCTGGACATCCAGCACCGCTAAATTAATCTCAACCCTGACGGCGTCCTCCAACAAAACCAGTCGGTCCTCGGCCTGCCGAAGCAGAGAGCCCGCCTGACGCACCTGGTGTTTGGTGCTTTGCCAGTTCCAGAGATCCATCGACAGCATCACCCCGGCGTCCCAGGTGGCATCGAACTGGTCCCGGGCCGGAAATATGCGGGGATTGGGATTGGCATAGGTGTAATTCCCCACCGCAAACACCTGGGGATACCAGCCGGATTTGGCGGCCATCCTTCCCGCCGCAGTAGCCTCACGGCGGTATTTCTGGCCCGCAATATCCTGTCTTTCGGCCAGGGCCCTCTGGATCAATTCCGGCGGGCTTAAATTCGCAACCTCCAAAGTATCGGGAATGGAGGTGGGGTCTATCTGCGCATCCAGCGGACGGCCGATGAAATTATTGAGATGTATCCCTATGGCCCTGCGGTTGTTTTCGGCATCTATCAGCATCAGCCGGGCATTGGACATCTGCAGTTTTACCTTAAGCCGGTCATTCTCGGTGGCCAGGCCCTGGCCCAGCAGGTTGCCGACATCATTGAGATGATTTCCCAAAATACGGAGGTTCTCTTCGGCCAATTCCTTCACCTTCTGCGCCTGGTAGAGCCTCCAGTATAAGATCTTTATATTCAGGGCCGCCTCGCAGCGCTGAGCCAGATAATCGCTTGAATCCGCCTGATAATTTTTACGGTTCATTTTGATATTGCCGGTCACCCGCCCTCCGGTAAACAGCGGCTGCTGCAGAGTCAATTTGATATTGCTGTTGTCCAGCACCGGCTCGGCGATGGTTATGGTTCTGGGGGCCGGAAAGCCGGGGATGGTCATCTCGAATGACGGAACATCGCTAAGCCGGCTGTAGCCGGCCGACAGTTTCAGGCTGGGCAGAAGAGCCGTGGCTGACTGGTCGGCCGCCGCCCGGCTCCCCTGGGCCCTGGTCTGGACGGCATCCAGGCCCTTATTATTTTCCAAACCGGCTTGGATACAGGACTCCAGGGACATCGGTTCTTTTCCCTGGGCCCAGCCAGAGCCAAACGAAATGAATACTATTGATATTATGATTATACTGCGCATCTTTTCACCTTTATTTTGGCTTCATCAGTTTTATGAACACATTCTCCAGCGAGGGAGAGACCTCCTGCCATTTGTCGCATTCCACTCCCGCCGCCGTAAGTTTTTCTATCAAACCTGGCCACTGTTTTTCCTGGTCGGCCATCATCACATTAAGCCGGTCGCCAAAGGTCTGGACATTGACCGGGCCTAATTCTTCCGATATCATCTTGGCCGCCTTTTTTATATCCTGGCAGACCAATTCCATCACCTGGCCGCCCATCAGCAATTTTATGTTCTGGGGACTGTCTAGGGCCAGGATATTGCCGTTATCCAGCATGGCCACCCGGCTGCACCTTTCGGCCTCGTCCATGTAGGGGGTGGTCAGAAAGATGGTCAGGCCATCGGCCAGCAGGCGGGACAGTATCTTCCAAAAATCCCGGCGGGAGACCGGATCCACTCCGGTGGTGGGCTCGTCCAGAAATATCACTTTTGGGGTGTGGACCAGGGTGCAGGCCAGGGCCAGCTTCTGCTTCATCCCGCCCGACAGTCTTTCGGCCAGACGGCTGCGAAATGGTTTCATCCGGGTAAAATCAAGCAATTCGTCCCGCCGGGCCCGGTAATCACGCACCCCGTGGATCTCGGCAAAAAACTCGATATTCTCGTCCACCGTCAGGTCGCCGTACAGGCTGAACCGCTGGGAAAGATATCCTATATGGGGCTTGATCATATCCATCCGGGACGGGACCTCATGGCCCAGTACGCTTATCCTGCCGGATTGAAAAGGCAGCAGGCCACAGATGGCCCTGATCAGGGTGGTCTTCCCGGCCCCGTCCGGCCCCACCATGGCCAGCATCTCGCCCGGCAGAACATCAAGATCTATACCCTTCAGCACCTGATGCGGGCCAAAAGATTTCTGTAGGCCGGATATTTCGACCAAAGGCTTGGTCATAAGTTTTTACTGCTGCCCCTTGATGAAGATTGTCGCATCGGCCGGGATGCCTGCCTTAAGCTGCTGCTCGGGATTGGGGATTTTCAGCTTGACGCCGAAGACCTGCTTGACCCGGTCCTGCTTGGTCTGAATATTCTTGGGGGTAAATTCGGCCTGGGGCGAGATGTAAACCACCAGCCCCATAAATGCCTTATCTTTAAATGAGTCTATTCTGATCTCTGATCTCTGCCCTAATTTTACGTATCCCAGCTCTTTTTCGTTTACATACACCACCAGCTCGACGGTATCCATTTTGGATATGGTGAACAGGATGGATCCGGGTCCGGCGGTCTCGCCTATTTCATAGGTTGAATTGGTGATCATCCCGGCCAGGGGGGCTGTAACATAACAATCGGATATGTTTTTCCTGATCATATCCGCGGCGGTCCTGGCCTGCTCCAGCCGGGCTCCGGAGGCCCGGAATTTGGCATTGACATCATCGCGCTGTTTCTGGGTGACGCTGCCCTTTTGAAACAGCTCGCTGGTGCGCTGGTCATCTTTGCGGTCGTTTTCGTATTGGATCCGGGCCAGTTCCAGCCCGGCCCGTGACTGGCGCAGCTGCAGATCAAGCATCTCATGGTCCATTGTTGCCAGGGTGTCGCCCACCCGAACAGCAGCCCCTTCCTTTCCCAAAAGGCCTTTTATCTGGCCGCCCATTTTGGCCGAGACATTAACCTGAATGGCTTCGATAGTCCCCGTAGCCTCTATCCTTTCCCTCTTACCGTTGTTATTCCCGCAGGAAACAAGCAGCAGCGGCAGGATTGCGATCATTGTCAGGTATCTTTTCATTTGTTTTCCTCTTTTATTTTTTTTAGGAAATTTTTTCTGGCCGGTTCGGTCAATATCCCCCGGAACACCACCTCCACGATGGTTTCGAATACCTGGGCCGCGGTAAAAGGTATCTGGCTGAACAATTTGGGGTCGATCATGTTCTGGATCAGGGTGGTGAAGACTATTGTCACCAACTGGGGGTCAACATCCTTCCGGAACACCCCCTGCCGGGTCCCCGATTCCAGAAGCTTCCGGAAATTGAGCAGTATCTTCTCCCGCCGGAATTGGTCGATCTCCTCCCACATCTCCGGGGCGTTGCGGCGCAGGTCCTCCCCGAAAGGCCGGGCCATCCGGCTGACCATCCCGCTGAGATGGTTCATCAGCCAGGACAGCTTCCGGGGGAAATCCATTTCCCGGTCGTTGACGATGCCCTCGATTATCTTCCCGTTCTCATTTATCATATTGCTGACCACTTCGTACAACAGGGCCTGTTTGCTGGGAAAATGCAGATATAGGGTCTTTTTGCTGATGCCCAGGCCGGAGGCGATCTGGTCCATGCTGACCCTGGAGAAACCCCGCCCGAAGAACAGCCGGCTGGCGCTGTCGATGATGCGTTCTTTTAATTTATTGGCTCCTGCTTTCATAATACTGTGGAAACTTATTTAGTGTTTATGGTTTCCTCTATTATACACCTTTTATTTTATTTGTCAATAGGGAAATAAAAAACGGGGCTGATGCCCCGTTTAAAGAATGCCCAAATACCTATTTTATATTCATGGCCTTGAACATGGCCTGCAGCGAACTGTCATCCGGCAATAGCAGGAAATAGCCCTGCAGCACGGTCTCGTTGCCCTGAAAACGGAAATCGTTCTCTATTATCACCGCCAGCTCCTCGGCCCCTCCGGCCTGCTCGGCAAAGCCGGCCATCATCTCCTCCGGGGTGCCTATGATCAGGGACGGGGTGGTGGGGACCACCATGAAATTGAGCATCTCCCCCAGGGCGTTCATATAGGCGCAGGTCAGTATGTTGGAGACCTCTCTTAAACCCGATCTGTCCAGCTCCGACAGGGCCTTGACCGTGCCGATGGGACGCCGCATCAGGCAATCGCAGAATTTAAGGGCGTCGTCCTGGCTGAAGAACAGCAGGGTCCGGCCCACTATATCCCCGGAAAGATCGATCCGGATGCCCAGGATCTTCTGCCCGGAATCAGCGCACTTTTTAAAAACCGACGAGATGGGATCTATGCTGATAACCGGGATATTGATGGTGACCTTCTGCCCGGTAAGCTCCGACAGGGCTGTAGCGGCATGGCCCGAGCCGATGTTCGACACCTCTTTTAGGGCGTCCAGCTGGATATTGTCTAACTGTTTCATCATTCCCTTCTAATATGATCTTGCATTTGATAATTGTGCCCCAAGGACGTTTATATTGGCCGCAAACCCCAGGAATATAAATTTTCTTATGTACCCGTCGCTCTAAAACAAACCTGTTCATAAACAAAATAAATTTTAAAAATTATATCCCAACCGAAGGTTTGCCAATAAAGTGTGGTGGCTGCCGCCCATCACGTCTATTTTAATAGGACCGACCGGAGAAAGAATGCCTAATCCGAGAGCTATTCCGCTCACTAAATTATGCCTATCAAGTTGATCCCTCCAATACCCATCCCCGGCTTTCCCTATATTCCAACTGCCGGTTACGAATCGATTGGGGAATGCTTCGTATTGCGCGCCAATCCCCAGCCCCATAATATTATTACCGTCCAATTCCATCGGCTTCAGGCCGGCCATCGGAATAACTCCCTGCCTTTGGTCTAGGCCACCCAGATAAAACCGGTAATGTTCGGGGATATCAAGGCCGGATACATTGCCCCAAAACATGTTCCCGTTAAACGACAGTTTTTTGTTCAGGGGGAAACATCCCTGCCACTGACCCAATTTCTTAAAAAAATCGGCCCGGCCAGCAATTTCACGATTTGCCATTCTATGACTCAGGATGACTTTATGACCCCGGGTTGGAAATTCGCTTCTATCATATGTGTCCATGTTCAAGGAGACCATCAAAGTAAGGTGCCGCCCGCTGATCTCGGGAATCCCCATCGGGGCTATATCCGGCTTTTTTTCAAAATACTCCATTCGTATTCCACCGCCCACTTCCATCGATTTGGAATATATGGTTCCCAGGAATATATCCCCTGATCCTATAGTGTAGTTAAAACTTGCCCAGCGTTGTCCTTCCCGGTACAGAAATACCGGATATTTGACAATGCAAAGTGATACCCTCTCGCCCAAACCCGGGCCCAGTCCGGGGTGGATGAACTCCGATAGTTTTAATTCGGGACTATCGCCAAGGCGCAGATCGGCCGCCAGCTGGGAGCTGTGCCCCAAAAGATTTCTAAAATTCAAACTGAACAGGATTTCGGCATTGGTATTGCTATCATAACGCAAACCCAGCCCCAGAATCTGGTGATCTTTCTCAACTACTTTTACCCTGAGGCAAACACCCCCCTGGCTTGGCTCCAGCCGGTAGCTAACACCCTCAAAGAATTGGGTGTTGTAAACCTTGTCAATAGCCAGTGCTAAATTATGAGACGAGATCCAACAATGGGGTTTCAGGGCCAGCTCGCTTAAAACCGATTTTTTAGAAACCCGGCTCAAGCCCTCAACTTCTATGTTACAAATGAATATGGACTCCGGCGGGGCTGAATTATTAATGGGCCTGTTGATTTTTCCTAGTCCCATGGAATCTATCAGTTTCTTCAGTTCCGGCAGGGCTTCCCGGGCCGCCTGTTCACCTTTTTTTATCAGGTCTTCCACCTGATTGAAATCGGCCGGGGTATACTCGGACAGATCGGGAACCAATAACAGATTACAAAGCTTTCGTTGTTCCTGAACCGAGGCGTAAGTTTGAAAGCTCATGGTCTGGTCCAACACATTGAGCAATGAATTTATCTGTTCCCTGGAGCGCAGGGCGGAGCTGACATCAACACCTATTATTATATCTGCCCCCATTTTCAACGCTTCATCTGCCGGCAGGTTATCCACCAATCCTCCGTCTACCAGTAATTGCCCGTCGATTTCCACGGGTCTAAACACGGTTGGGATGGACATACTGGCCCTGAGAGCTTCGGGTAGAAAGCCCCTGTTCAGCACCACCCGCTGGCCGTTTTCCAAATTGGTGGCTAAGCAACAAAACGGGATCGTTAACTTTATAAAATCATTCACCTGGTGGGCCGGCCAGGTTAATCTGGTCAGCAGGGCCTGAAGGTTTTGCCCGGAGATCAGACCATAAGGCATTTCCACTCTGCCTGGCTTGATGGGAAATATTGCCATAAAGCGGTCAGCCTGATCTTTCTCCACCATCGGCAATAATCTTCGCGAGGCTTGGCCAAGGAACAGATCCATCCAATTCTGGCCTATGGCAATTTCCTTTATTTGCCCCGGTGTATAGCCGATGGAGTATAGGGCTCCGACGAACGCACCCATGCTAGTGCCAGTAATATAATCAATCTTTAAGCCCGCTTCTTCAAGTACCTGCAAGACCCCTATATGGGCAAAACCTTTGGCTCCGCCGCCGGAAAGCACCAACCCCACCTTCGGCTGGTGTTGTGCCTCTTGAGCGTTAAGAACGGGTGGCAACAGGAACACATACGCCAATGTCACTAAGGCCGTTAGCTTTTTGATAAGATCAATATATTTATTATTCATAATAGTTTGATAATAAAACAGGGACTACCTTCCAGCGGACTTTATGTCTCGAAAACAATTGTTTCCATTGCCGTCCGCAATATTCTGCACGTTACGGGGCTATAATGTTACTGTAATGTAGGACAGCACCGCATAATTATTTTTCCGCACCGAGGGATAACTGCTATAGCTGCCGCTATGGTAGTAGCTTAGGTATTCAAACGACCACACCACTGAATGATATACCATCGCCTGTAAGCCTGCCCGACTAAAACTTACAAATTCAGTTCCTTTCGCTCCGCTGACGACATGCAGCCAGGTGGGATCATATGCCGCATATACTTTCCCCAGATCAGCAAATGCAACTGCCGTTTCCATTTTCCCACCGAGGCCCGGCCCCAGATTGTAGTCACGTTGCATCGCCTGGGCATACGGGGAATCAACGCCACCCATCAGTATTACCGACGCCATGGCGAAAGACTTTAATGAAGCCCGGGCCGAAAGTGTGGTGTTTGTTAGCAGCCCGGTTCCCACGCTGGTGCCACCAGCTCGGTATATTGCGGTATTAAGATAATTAAAATTTTTGAAAATCCCGACAAGGGTTTTATCGTGATTGAATAATCGAATGCGTTTTCCGGCCAATAGTCCGCTTCCAAAAATATCGAATATTGTATTATGCGTCGTAAATCCCAGGCCAAAATGTGCGGTAAAATAATCGAACGGCTTGACGGGCACAGCAGTAAACGGGTTTCCGTAAGTCATCTGATATTTAAGATAACCGTGGGGCTGTTTTTGGTATAGTCGTCGATCCTCAAACAGGCCCAGCATGCCGGCTGAAACCGAAATTGAATAATCAGGATTACGTGGCCGGGGGTTAACCCGCCAACTTTTCCCGCTGATTATTCGGTTCAGGCCATTCATTGGCGAAAGAATGCCGGCCGCAGCTTCTCGCCATATTCTTTCCCCACCCGTTGTACTTTCATTCAGCAAAAGGGACGAAACCCTGAATGTTATTTCACCGAGAACTATTCCGCTGGCTGTCGTATTTATCAGGTCGTTAATGGATGGCTGTTCGGCCTCCATTGCAAGTTCCCACATCAAACTTCCTGCAAATGGATAGGCAATTGATTTCCAAAAACTCAATCCGCTCGACCTGGCGGCTGTATGTGAAAGCGCCCCGCTATAGGGATGAAACAAGTAATTCATTTCAAAGCCATCGGAATCCCACACAAAGCCATGCGTGATGTTGTATTTAACTGTTTTACATGATATATTCGTCCAACTTGGATTTCCCAGCGCATGTTTGTTAAGAAAAAATACAAAAACATTAATACCGGCCGTTTCTAGTGCCGGGACAAGATACTGGTTGTATGTTGGTGTAGCTGGGCGTTGGCTGCCTGTGGCCGCTTCGTTAGAAACCGCATCAATGGAATCTGCCGGGGTTGGATAATTAGGCTGACCTTTTAAGTCATGCGTAACGCCAACTAACAAAACAATTAGTATAATAATTTGAAACCGGCTGTTGTTCCAATGCCAAAAACATAATGAGGCAAAGTTCACGACATGTAACCTATAAAATATTTATCATTATTGCCCCCAAGCACCGTCATATTGTCGGCAGGTAGCTTGTAATATCTCACCTGGTCAATTTCGATATCAGGCTGGCATATTTTGAATAGCCGGACGCTAATGATTCGCGTTGACCCTGGATATAATCCTGATATTCAAACCCCGGGGAAACCGTGGTGCCCAATAGCGCATATTTTCCGCCTTGCTGCAGGGAAGCTCCCTGCCAGACCCCTCGGGGGACCACCAGTTGGACCAACTGTCCGTTTTGGATATCCTGACCCAGCATCACCTCCCGGCCAGTCCCGTCCGGATAAAGCAGCAGCATTTCCACCGGGTCGCCCAAGTAGAAATGGAATATCTCGTCGCTGTTCACTTTATGAAGGGTCGAAAAGTTGTCCGGGGTCAGCAGATAATATATGGCCGTTCCAAAACACCGGACGTTATAATAAAACGCCGGCAAGGCTGCCTTGGGAATGGTATCTTTAGACCGATAGGTCTCTCTGAAAAACCCGCCTTCTATATCCAGCGGCTTAAGATCCAGCAGTTCGATGATCTCTTCTGGTTTATATGTTTCCATCTGCAATTGATTATTCAAATTAACAGACCTCGCCGTCAATGGCGAGGTCTTGTTTTTATCTTATATCTTTTCTATCTTGATCGAAATGCCCTTAAATACCGGGGTCTTTAGCTTTGCATCATATTGGAACGGAGCCAAGACATTCCCTCCGAAGTGTACCGGCACAAAAGCCGTCTTTTTGTAAATATTGGGATTGGCCTTGATGACCGCCACCATCGATCCGGCATCGGAGACCACCTTGGCCTTCCATCCGGCGCGCAGGCCCAGATCGGCGATGTCCTCGGGATGCAGTTCTATATACCCTCCTGTGAATTCCCGTGCCAGATGGTAGCTGTTGAATATCTGTCCCTCATCGCCGTAGAGATGCGGATAGACGCTGCCCAATTCCAGGTTGAACGGCAGAGCCTCGCTCTCTATCTCGATCGTCTTGAAGGGATCCAGCTTTACTACCTCTGGCTCCGGCAGTTTTTCATTTATCCCCAGTTTTCCGCCCATGGCTTTTGCCAGATATTCCAGGATATCCCCCAAAGCCCGGCTGTCCTTATCGGGCGCGCTGGCGGCCTTGAAGGGCTGTTCTTTGCCATCCAGGTTATAGAAACTGCCGTCTTTTTCCAAAGACAGCTGCCAGGGGAGGACCACCTCGGCCTTTTCGGAGCAGTCGTTGGGATAGGAATCTATCACGACCAGGGTCTCCAGCTGGGCAAGAGCCTTCTCCACCGATTCCCTCCCCGGCATCGTCTTCAGTGGATCCTCACCTATCAGAATCAGCCCCTTGAGGCGCTTTTTGCCGGCCGCTTCGATGATCTCCATGTAGCTCAGGCCGTCCGGCGAATTAAGGATTCGGCCGGCGCCGTAGTCGTTGGCTCCGTTCATCACCGGAAGCACCGATAATCTGTCTTGCAGCAGCAGAGCTATATTCGACAGGGCGGTCCAGGCCTCAAAAGCTTCCGGTTGGTGCAGCAGATTTTTTCCGAACAGCAGGACCGGCGACTTGGCCGAGGAAAGGTCCTTGGCCAGGGTTTCCAGGTCGGTATGGTTGACGCCCGAGCCGTCCAGCAACTGCCCTGGCGAAAGTTTGGAGAGGGTTTCCTTCAGTTTGCGGAATTCAGGATCGGCTGATTGAATATTATGTTTTTCCACCAGCTGTTTTAAAAGTGCCGTCAGCACATGGCCCTCCCGGCCCGGCCGGGACCACAGGAATAGTCCGGCATGCTTTGCCAGCGGGTTCTTCTGGCTGTCCAACACTACAAGCTTGGCCGAAGGCCCGGGGATCACATGGGCCAGATCTGGAGAAACATAAGGCCGGTCGTCTTCCGGCTTGCACCGGGAAAGCACCCGCTGACCCAGGATCGGATTATCCTCCAGCAGATTGGACCCGATCACCACTATCAGATCGGCCTGGTCAAGGCTCTGGGAACCCGCCTGGTTGGGGAACTTCATGGGCACGGCGCACAGCCGCGCCGCGCTGTCGTAATTCTGGGTCTCCAGCGCCGACTGGGCAAAAGCCTTTACAGTATAAGCCTCGCGGTTGGTCAGTCGGGATGAGGCAATGATGCCTATACTGTTCTGGCCGTGTTTTTCCCGGACCGCCTTCAATTTTTTGGCCGCCGTCTCCAGCGCCTTGTCCCAGGAAGACGCCGACAGTCCCTGGCCGTTCCTGATCACCGGTTGTTTGACCCTTTTATCTGCGGTCAGCAGCTGATGAGCGGTCCATCCCCTGGCGCACAACTGGCCCTGTCCCAGGTAATGATTCTGGCTGGCACTTACCCCGCTTACCATCCCGTCCTGCTCCACCAGGTAAAAGCCGCAGCCGCAGCCGCAATGCGGACATATGCTGTAATTATGTTTCATCGATCCAATTCTTGCTTGGTTTTTTCTTGCTTTTAACATCGATCCCTTTGCTCCTCCGCCGTTGAACGGGCAGAGTCTGTCAGGTTGTTATCAATATGCCCGGCGGCGGCCAGCGGGGAATATATCAGTATGGTGTTTTCATTTGGTCGGCCATTTCGGAAAATGCCCGGAAGTCAACACTGCCGGTTTCGGCAAAACGATAAAAGCCCAGCCCAGATAGTATTTTTTGATCCTCCGATTTGGCGGGATCCAAGGCCAAGATGGCATCCTTGACCATGTCGTCCATTTCGGTATGGCCGCCCTGAAGGGATGCCAGCGCCCAGTTGGGCACCGGTTGGCCGGTCGCCAGGACTTTGTAATATTTGGCCAGGCTGTCGTTCCAAAGAGACAGGGGAACGAAACCGGCCGCAAAATCGCCCTTATCCAGGCTGGCCAGCACCCGGTCCAGCTGTCCGACGGTTACTATCCTCAGATCGCGTTCCGGATCGATCCCTTGGTCAAAAAGATATTTTGCCTGGGAGAGATAGCCCTCGGACGACTGCTTGGAGGCGCAGCAGATCGCCCGGTCCTTTAGCTTGGAGACGTCGTTGATCCCCTTGGCATATGCCGGAAAAGATGTGATTATCAGTCCGCTGGTTTCGGCGGAGCCGGACTGGTCCCGGCCGATGGCAAGAGCCACGGCATTCTTGGTCTTCTGCAGGGTCAGGAAGGTCAAGGCGTCGCAGATCACCAGCTGGGCCTGGGAATTTTCTATGGAAGCCCCGAAGCTGGCGATGTTCTCGGCGGAGATATACTGCATGTCAAAGCCGGTCTCACGGGAAAGCTTGTCCAGCAGTGGCAGAAATCTGGCGCTCATGGCGGCGGTGGAGTAGGCCGGCAGCACCGCTATCTTAACCGCCTCCTGGCCGTAGCGCCCCTGGGGCAGGTTCCCGCAGCCAGCTAAATTCAGAAAGCAGATGGCAGAAAACATAATTGTTGCCATATAGTGCCGGCTGAACTTTTGCTTTTTGCTTTTTGCTTTTTGCTTTTCAAATTGTTTCATTTCCACATTCCCTCCCGGATCGGCCCTTCAGCCGAAACCTCCGCCTGCACCTTCTTGGGAGCCAGACCCAGGGCCACCGCCACTCCGTAAAGGATGGCCTCGGGCCGGGGCGGGCAGCCCGGTATATAGAAGTTGACCGGTATCACCTTGTCCACCCCGCCAATCACGTTGTAAGTATCGAACCACATATTTCCACCGCACCCGCAGGAGCCCACCACGATCACCAGCTTGGGATCGGGAATGGCGGCATAGGCCCGCTTTAATGACGGCAGGGCCTGCCGGGTGACCGGCCCGGAAACCAGCATGATGTCGGCATGGCGGGGAGAGCCGGCCAGCTTGATCCCGAACCGTTCGGCATCGTAGTAGGGCGTGATCACGTCCACGATCTCGATGTCACAGCCGTTGCACGACCCGGTGTTGATGTGGTAGATCCACAGCGATTTAGTGAACGCTTTGGCGCAAAGTTTTTTTAGGAACATATTCTACTTTCTGGCTTAATATACTGTGATGGCAATACGATTGAAATTCCTATTGTGATACAATGGTTATGCTTTTGTTATTCAGGGCCGTTTGCTTTCTTATTCAGAGAACTAATATAATTGTTAAGTTTTACGGAAAGATTTTTATGTTTAGCTGAATATTCCGCTAACTGAATATCTGATATGTATTTCCTTCGGTGACTGAATAATACATGGCTTTTTGTTTCTGCTAATGAGCCGCGGGAATAAATACAAAAGCGAGTTCTTTCTTTATAAGTATATCTGCCAAAGCCTTCGGCTATGTTGGCCCCTACGGAAACCGCCGATCTTCTCATCTGGGAAGTCAAATTAAAAATTTCCTCCTTGGGAAATTCTGCAGAAATGTCATAAACCCAATCAGCTAAACCCAGGGCCAGTTGATATATTTCAAGATCTGTAAAATCTTTTATCTCCCCGCCCATCTTTGCGCACCTCATCGCCAATTATAACAATCGTATCCCCATTGTATCTCCATCGTATACCTGCTTAACCCCTTGCTTGTCTACTTGTCAGTATTTTCCGCCCCCTCTTTCACCGGAATAAACTCCCCGCCCTTGACCCTCCAGATGACATACGGCGCGGCCGTGATGTCGCCCTTCGCATTGAAATCAATCTCGCCCAGGGCCCCGGAGAACTTCTGGGAATGCAGCACGCTGACCAGCGAATCCCCGGCGGTGATCCCGGCCTTTTCGATGGCCTGCAACAGCACCATGGCGGCGTCATAGGAATAGACCGAATACGGCCCGATCTCGCCGTAGCGGGCCTTGAACGAGCCGTAGAACCTGCCGGCCTCGGGCATGTCCTCCACCGCCGGACCGAAGGTGAAATAGGTGCCCTCCGTGGCAATGCCCCCGGCTTTTAGATATACCGAATTGGCAATGGCATCGCCGGCCATGAAGACGCTCTTTAACTTGCGCTCCTTGATCTTCCGCACCAGCACCGCTCCTTCGGGATAGCTGCCGCCGAAGTAGACCAGATCCGGCTGAATGCTGATCAGCGGGTCCAGCACTGCGTCATAGCCGGGGGCCTGGCCCTCATTGACCGGCTGCAGCTCGGCTTCGGCCACGATCTCAACTGCCGGAATGGCGTTTTTGCCTCTGGAACCGGCCGGCAGCTGTATCGAAGCGATGATCAATTTCTTGAACTCCTCGGTAAGTCCGCGGCCATAGGTGGTGCCATCGTTAAAGAGGGCCACCTTTTTTACCTTCAGGTTATTGATCGCGAAATCGGCCGCCACCCGGCCCTGCTGGTCATCGCGCCCGCAGGTGCGGAACACATTAATAAATCCCTGCTCGGTGAATTTGGGATTGGTGGAGGACGGAGAGATCTGCGGAAGCATTCTTTGATTATATATCCGGCTGCCGGCGATGGAGCAGTGGCTGTTGTAGTGCCCGACTATTCCGCAGACGCGCTGATTGGCCAGCTTCTCGGCCACGATATATGCTTCCTTCTCATCGGCCCGGTCATCCCCGGCGATGATCACTATCCTTTTGCCCAGCACCCCGCCCTTGGCATTCCATTCGGAGACCGCCAGCTGGACGCCATGCAGGACATCCTGTCCGGCCTTGGCCTGCTCTCCGGTCAGCGGGGCGGCCACCCCGATCCGAATCTGTTCCCCGCCGCCCTCGCAGCCCGAGAGAACCAATAATGTCGTTGCGGCCAGTAAAATTGTTACCGTAACAAGTGCCTTTTTCATTTTATACCTATCTGTATGTTTAAGAAGTTTAATATGTTCAAAAGGGTTAAAGGTATTTCTCGCCTTTAATTTTGCTTTTCTTCAAATATGTAATCATGTTGCTTATCATAGCTGAAAGTCCAGCGGCTTTTTCTCTTGACGAGTTAAAATCCGTATCAGTGATATATTGCTGATCTAACGCCACTACAAAATGGCTTCTTAACTCGCCACAAGAGCTTTTCGCTATGTATAAAAACTGGATAAACTCTGTATTTCCTCCCCGTTCAAAACCCTCGGCAATATTAGCCATTATTGATACAGCAGCTCTTCGCATTTGGTTATTCAGGCTATTATCTTTGAGAAACTTGTTTTGTCCGGTTAGTTTATAAACAATATTTGTCAATTCTCTGGCCTGTTGCCATATTTTCAACTCTTCAAAAGATTTTGCCATAACTTAAACTTCTTAAACTTGTTTAGCCTGTTAAACAATGTAATACAATTACAGTTAGCCCCCGATCAATATCCTCAAAATGCACTTGGTGGCGCTGTCCAACAGGGGATGCATTATCTGGGGAAACACCCCCAGCACGATGGCCGCGACAGCCAGCAGGACCATTCCCACCCACATGGCCGCCGGAACCTCGGTGGCGGTGGTGGCCTCGGCGCCGACTGCGTGAACTTCCTTTTCCGACCAGAAGATCTTATACCCGGCCCGAAAGAAGCAGACCAGGGTGAACAGCGAGGTGATGATGCCGATGATGGCCGCCCACATCAGTTTGGCCTCGCCCAATGCCAGGAACAGGGTAAACTTGGAAACGAAACCGTTAAAAGGCGGCATCCCCGAAAGTGCAAACACCCCCACAAAAAAGGCGAAGGCCGTCAGGGGCATTTTGAATTTTACTTTGGATAGCTCGGATATCTTGCGTTTTCCGGCCGAATAGATGATGGCTCCCACCGCCAGGAACAGCAGTCCCTTGATAATAGTGTGGTTGATCAGGTGCATCAGCCCGCCGTAGATCCCCAGGTAGGTGCCCATGCCCAGCCCCTCGATGACATAGGCAATCTGGGCCACCGAGGAATAGGCCAGCATCCGCTTGAGGTCGTTCTGGGTCATGGCCATCATCATGCCCACGACCATGGAGATGGAGCAGAGGATGGCGATGAACAGGGGAATGGTGCCGTAGTGCGGGGCGAACACCGAGATGGTCCTAGCCAAAGCGTAGGCCCCCACCTTGATGACTATGCCGGACAACAAAGCCGACACCGGAGCCGGAGCCTCGGCGTGGGCGTCGGGCAGCCAGGCGTGAAAGGGCACCAGCCCGGCCTTGGTTCCGAAACCCACCACCATAAAGGCGGCGGCCAGCAGCACGATGTTGCTGGGTATCTTGGTGGCGATGGTCCCCAGCTCGGTCAACAGCAGCACCCGGGAGACCGGCAGGAACGGGGTGGCCGCCGAATACAACAGCACCGAGCCCAACAGTGCGAACACCACGCCTACCGTAACCAGCAACAGGTATTTATATCCCGCCTCCAGGGCCGGTTTGTTCCAGTGGAAGGTCACCAGAAAAACGGTGGCCAGGGTGGTGAACTCCAGAGAGACATACAGCATGATGATGTTATTGGTGGCGCAGGTCCAGTTCATCAGGCCCAGAAAGACCAGGATCTGCCCGTAGTAAGTGGTCATGCTGGTGTAAGGGTGGGCCTCCTCTATCTCGGTCTTGGCCCCGAAATATTTCATGGAGTAGACCACCACTATCACCCCCATCACGCTGGCCGCCAGCTCCATCAGGGTGGACAGCCCGTCCACGTAGAAATTGTTGCCCCACCAGGTGAGCACCTCTCCGTTTAAAACCCGGACGGTCATCATGATGGCGATCAGCAGGGTCAGGCCTATACCGGTCAAAGCCAGGCCATGGCGAACGATCTTTCCCAACCGGCCCAGGGCGAATATCAGCCCGCCGAACACCAAGGGGACCATGAAAACCAGGAACGGCAGTATCGACACCACCATGGGATTGATAGTTACAACCATATACTTACTCTACTTTATTGCTTTGATGCTTATTAAATTATCTTGTCGCTGTCTTTGGTCATTGCGAGACGGCTTCCCCGACTATCTGACGAAGCAATCTAAAATGCCTGGATCGCTTCGTTTGCCCATCAACGATAATCTTCTCGCGATGACTAACAACTTATTGACTCTGAGCGGCCATGCTGACCAATTGCATCCTGGTATCTTTTAATCGCGAGGCCAGCACCTGCAGTATCAGCTGCAGCATTTTGATCCCCATCTGGGGCTCAGTGGTGCACAGTTGACATACCTGCTGCCCCTCGGCCACCAGCGCTTTGACGTCGCTGACCGCCCGGGCCGAGGCGGTGCCGCCGCTCTGCACCAGGTCGAAGGCGTCGGACCATTCGATGATGCGGCCGGGGCTGATCTCCATGGTCAGCACCAGACGGTCGGCATTTTCGGAAAGGCTGGTGGCCACCTCCACCGCCACCTTGCCCTCCACCAGGATTATCATCTCTTTGTTGGGCGCCCGTTCCGGGATCATTACCTGATCGGCGCTATAACTGCGCTGGCTGAACAGCGGAGCCAGTTTCTCCAGCTCGGCATCGGAGAAATCGCTGAAGAAGTTCAGCTTTTTCAAAACATCCTTGTTGACCATTTTATGCTCCTTTTCTATCGTTTCAGGCTGGACAGCTTCATGGTATCAGCGCTGCCGAAGGCCTTGTAGATGCTCTCGGTGAGGAACAGCAGCATCACCGCGGCCACCACTACGTTGGAGACTATCCCCAGGATGGTGGTCACCGGAAGCTTGGGCACCAGGGTCACCAGGGCCAGGTGGACGCCGTTCTCTATCAGGTGCAGGCCGATGATTATCTTGACCGCATCACGGTGGACCACCAGCACGTACAGTCCCAGTACAAAGATGGTGAAGGCCAGGGCCAGCGACGAGCGGGCCGGCTCGATGGTGGCCTCCACCGTCGGGGCGATGAAGCCCACATAGGTGCGGATCATCTGGTAGAAGACGATCAGGAATACGGACAGGATTATGAACGACACCACGAAGCTCACCAGAGGCTTTACCTCAATGAACTCGGTGCGTTTGATGTGCCACCACAACAGCCCGGGGATGATTATCACCTTGGTGATGAAGGTCATTACCGCCCACCAGTACAGGGTGTAGTTCTGGCTTTTCTCTGCAAAGGCCACGATGATGAACGACAGCAGCAGCGACTGCACCAACAGGAACAGGGTGGCTGTCTTTAAATTCCTGATCTCGGCCGCACCCACCGAAGCAATGAAGTGGCAGGCCATTAAGGTTGTGATTAAATCACCCATACTCTCTTCTTGATAAAAGCTTAAATAATGTTTGAGGAGTTAACGATATATGACGTGCACTGTTTGAGATGCCTGCTTCTTTAGCCAATCGATGATATTGCGTCAGAGATGTCCCTCTGAAGGTCTGGCGAGGTTATGCCCGCAGCGATTTTTCCAACGCCAGAAGCTTGAAATATAATTTGTCTAACAATGGTTCTGCTCCTTTAAACTCCGCCGGGGAAATATATTTTCGGGCGACGCCGATTTTGAGATTCGCTATTGTTTCCACCAAAGAGCCGACAGCAGTATTGATATAATGAGCGAAATCTTTTTTGGTATGCTTACAGCTTCCTTCCGCAATGTTCAGGGCAATTGAAGTTACCGATCTCTTTCCTTGCTGTTTCAGGATATATTCTTCGGACTTGGGATACTTCTCCAGCAAAGCGTACACTTTATCGATGCATTCCAGTGAAATATTCCATACTTCCAGTTTCTGAAACTTCAGTTCCATATTTACTCCATCCTTTCGTATACACAATTAATCATCATCATGCCATCCTGTCTGGCATTTCAGACATCGCCAGACTTTCTATTGCGCTTCTCCAACTCCCTACGGTCGTTACGCCCCCGTCCCGTTCCTGAACCCCACCGTCATCATTTTGTCTATGATGGTCTGGGTCTCAAAGCACCGGCCGCAGCGCTGGCAGGTCCCCATGTAAACCTCGGCCGAGATATGCATGTCGTTGTGGACGTCGTTGGTGGCGGTTTCGAATTCCTGGGTCATGGTGATGGCCTTCTCGGGGCAGACATCGGCGCAGCGGCCGCAGTAGGTGCAGCGCTCCAGGTAGAAGTCCAGCTTGCGGACAGCTTGGCGGTCGGTGATCACTATCAGCCGCGAGGGGCAGACATTGGCGCAGCCGGCGCAGCCGATACACTTGGCCACGTCTATGGTCAGCTTGCCCCGGAAACCCTCCACCGGAAGGGCCTCGATATTCCGCTTCAGCGGATAGGGGAAGGTGACCCGCAGGTTCTTGAAGCAAATGAGGGCTTCTTTTAATTTTGATAGTATCATATAAAATTCTTCTGTTAAGAGTTACTTGCTTTTTACCACAGAGCACACGAAGATATTAATGGTTCCCCTATAATCCAATCCCTATTATCTAATGACTAATTTACGCTCCTACCAACGCAAACACCAGTCCCACCAAAGCCGTCAGCACCACGCCGAAATAATAGATCATGGCCTGGTCTATCCGCAGACGGGGATTGACCACGTCCACCAGCCCGACCAGCAGGACCACCACCAATATCTTGGCGATCTGTGCCAGCACCGCCCACAGGCCGGAGAGGCCGAAGGTCCAGGGGAAGAATATCTGCACCAGGATCAGGGAGAATATCAGCTGTTTGATGATGAAGCCCCAGCGGTACAGGGCGAAGGTCGGCCCGGAGATCTCGATGAACGGTCCGCCCATCAACTCGCCCTCGGCCTCGGGGATGTCGAAAGGCAGTTTGGACAGCTGGGCCTGGATGCCCAATAACAGCGCGATGCCGGAGATGATCATGGAAAGTGAGGTGCCGGAGGACTGCTGGTAGAAGGCCATGTCGGAAAAGCGGAAGCTGTGGGTCTTCAGGGCCGCCGTGATCAGGGTGATGAACAGCACCGGCTCCACCGTCAGGGAGGTCATCATCTCCCGGGCAGTGCCCAGAAAGGCGTAGGGCGAGCCGGAGTCCATCCCGGCCAGCATCACGCACACCGAGGCGAAGCCTATCATATAGAGGAACAGTATCATATCGCCGCCGGCAAAAGCCGCGCTTCCGCCCACCGGCACCAGCAGCCCGGCCATCAGGACGGCGGCCAGGCTTAAGTAGGCCGGCAGCGCCCCCAGCATGGAATGGGGAGAACGGACATCATCCTTGCCCAGCAGCTTGAGGGTGTCCCAGTAGGGCTGCAGCAACGGCGGCCCGATCCGGGAATGCACCAGCGCCTTGAATTTGCGGAGGATGCCTTCCAGCAGCGGGGATATGAAGAGCAGGGCCATTACCATTATTAATATTCTGAGCATCAAATTACCCTTATTGTTTGAAATGTTCCTTATTTAAAACTGTTCGTTATTTTTCGTTTATCCATTTTAATTGATCCACGGTTGGTGGTATAAATTTACGCCTTGGATCGTTTCTGTACTCTTCTCTTTCCGATTCGCAAATATAAATATTTACACCCCGACAACCAGCGTGCGGTAGCTTTAGAAAATATTTCTTGAAATTGGGATCATCTGTTTTAACAACCTTTAAGTCTAAAATTTCTCTGCAATACTTACATGTTTCTTTATCTATCAATTCACTCCTTATAACTGCAACAATTGGGTTCCCAGCCTTCTTAGATAATTCAATTTCTTTTTTTATCCTTATATACTCTTTATTATTTTTGTTATATACAATTTTATATACCGTCAGAACAAGCAAGAATATGACAATAATGATAATATATATCATTTTTCACCCAAAATAAAAGTTGGCAATGCTAACGTTTTCTAACAATTCTATCTGACCAATCAATGGTTATTGGGTTAGAATCAGAAGTAAAGTTTTCAACAACAAATTTATTGTCTCTAATAATTTGCATATATAGCATTCCCTTTCTTTCCTTTTTCTTTAATGTTATAGAAAGGGTTTTACAATTTAGATAAATAATATAGGGTGTTGTCCCCTCAACTTTTTTTATTTGATTTCCCTGATCTGTGCCTGTTGCTACATATGTCCCTTCGAATTTTAATGGCTCTGGGCTATCAATGCGGATTTTTATGTTATTAACATTATTGCTATCATAGGGGAAAGAAAACAGGTTCATCCACTGTTTGGTTAAATTAACGCTTTTCCTAAAAGCATTGAACTGGGATGTAAAAGCATTAATAACAAATTCTTTTTCTTTTTTACTGAGCTTAAATTCAAAACCTACCCGTCCTTCACCATAAGGGTATGTTTGTATAATCAATTTGTTATCAATTAAACCCCATGTATTATAACAACCACTTTTAGTTACGCTATCAATTGCACATAAAGAACTATCAAGTTTTATTATGCTTTCTTTGTCAAATACCAAGTAATCCACATTTTCAACAAATACATCTTCTTTGTTTTTATTGTTAAAAAGCGTTGCTTTATTATTAAGGTTGATAAATACCACTTTTGTTACTGCCCTATTATCTATAGTATCACCCATAATTATAAAACCATCTAATAAATT
>JAHJLF010000013.1 GCA_018821925.1 Candidatus Edwardsbacteria bacterium | reverse complement strand
TACTGCTTTGATCTGTGCAGAAAAATAAATCCGTGAAAATCCGTGTCCTTTAATAGCCCGTCCGCGTTACTTCAGCAGTGAGATCAGCACCCCGGCCGCCATGGCGGTGCCCAGCACTCCGGCCACATTGGGGCCCATGGCGTGCATCAGCAGAAAATTATTCTTGTTGGCCCTCTGGCCCTCCACCTGGGAAACCCGGGCCGCCATCGGAACCGCCGAGACCCCGGCCGAGCCTATCAGCGGATTGACCCTTCCCCCGCTTAAAATATAGAATAACTTACCCAGCAGCATGCCGCCGAAAGTGCTGAAGCTGAAGGCCACCAGGCCCAGGGTCACTATCTTCAGGGTGGACAGACTCAGGAAATTGCCGGCCTCCATGGTGGCCCCGACCGAAGCGGCCAGCAAAATAGTAACGATGTTGCACATCTCGTTCTGCAGGGTCTTGGAAAGCCTTTCGGTCACCCCGCTCTCCCGGATGATGTTCCCCAGCATCATGGTCCCGATCAGGGCGATGGCCTGGGGTAGCAGCAGGGCAGTGATGATGGAGATGGCGATGGGAAATATTATCCTCTCCCTCTTGCTGACCGGCCGCAATTGTTTCATCACAGTGGCCCGCTCCTTTTTGGTGGTCATCAGCCTCATGATGGGCGGCTGGATCAGCGGCACCAGCGACATATAGGTGTAGGCCGCCACCGCTATCGGCCCCAGCAGGTGCGGGGCCAGCTTGCTGGCGGTGAAGATGGCGGTCGGCCCGTCGGCTCCGCCGATGATGCCGATAGCCCCGGCCTCCGCCAGGTTGAATCCCAGCGCCGTTGCTATCAACAACGCGGCAAAGACCCCGAATTGGGCGGCGGCGCCCATCAGGAAAGTGGAAGGATTGGCCAGCAGCGGGCCGAAATCGGTCAGGGCCCCGATCACCATGAACATCATGGTGGGCAGTACCTCGGTGGAAACGCCCACGCTATAGATCAATGTCAGCAGACCATCAGGGCCGATCACATTTGACAGCGGCAGGTTGGCCAAAAAGGCGCCGAACCCGATGGGCAGAAGAAGCAGCGGTTCAAAGCCCTTAAATATCGCCAGGTAGACCAGGGTCAGGGAGACCAGGATCATGATCACGTTGCCCAATGTAAGATTGGCCACCCCGGACATCTGGACCAGCAGGGAGAGATGATGTATGATTGTATTCATTTCAGCCTCCCTCTTTTGACAGCTTCCTGAAGTGAAGCTAATCTCCAGGAACTGCTCTGACCTGCTGCTAGTTTGACCTGTCCGTCGACCCTGCTCAGTTCCGCCGATAAGGCCCCCATCACCACCGCGGCGATCTCCTGGTCTTCATCATCGCTCGATTGCACAGTCGCTGTAATGGCAGATGGCGATGTTGTGGCCTCCGGGATGCCGTTCTTATCACCGGCCAGCCGACCCACCAGGGATATCACCCCGGCCATGATGGCCAGGGCTATGAAGACTATGCTCAGGGCAATCAGGCAGACGGTCAGGGCCCCGCCCATTCCCACAAAATCTGAAGACATCTTTTCCCTTCTATTACTTTCCGCAGGTTTCCTGCAGTTTCTTGGTCAGGGCCGGAAGCACTTCGAAGACGTCGCCCACTATCCCGTAACTGGCCACCTTAAAGATGGGCGCATCGGGGTCCTTGTTGACGGCGATGATGCAGTCGGAGGACTGCATCCCCACCAGGTGCTGGATGGCCCCGCTGATGCCGCAGGCGATGTACAGCTTGGGGGCCACCGTCTTGCCGGTCTGGCCAACCTGGTGGGAGTAGGGTATCCAGCCGGCATCCACCGCCGCCCGGGAGGCGCCCACCGCACCGCCCACCGCCCTGGCCAAGTTCTCCACCAGTTTGAAATTCTCCGGGGCCTTCATCCCCCGGCCGCCGGAGACGATGATGTCGGCCTCGGTCAGCTTGATCATATTGGTGGCCTCCTCGATGACCTGAGCCACCGAGGTGCGGGAGGCTAAAGTGGCTTTATCATAGGTCTTTTTTATGATCTGGCCCTGGTGCGACTTGTCGCACTCGGCCTCCTTCATCACCTTGTGCCGGACGGTGGCCATCTGGGGCCGGTGGTTGGGACAGATGATGGTGGCCATGATATTCCCGCCAAAGGCCGGACGGGTCTGCAGCAGTATCCGCTTTTCTTCATCGATGGCCAGAGAGGTGCAATCGGCGGTCAGCCCGGTGCGGGCTTTGATGGCCACCTTGGGGATCAGCGCCCGGCCGATGGTGGAGGCCCCGCCCAGCACGATCTCCGGTTTGTATTCTTTGATCAGGTCGGCCATGATCCTGGCATAGGGCTCGTCGCAAAAATGCTCCAGGGCCGGATCGTCCGCCGCATAGACCTTGTCGGCCCCGCGCTGGATCAGATCCTGGCAGGCCGGGCCGATGTCCTTGCCCATAATCACGGCGGCCAGCTCCACCCCCAAAGCGTCGGCCAGCTTGCGGCCCTCGCCCATCAGCTCGTAGGAGATGCTCTGCACCTGTCCGTTCTTCTGCTCGGCGAACACCCACACCCCCTTGAAATCGGAGATATCGGCCTTCTCTACCTGATCCTTGCGGATCAGTATGGCATCGAAACCACAGGAGGCCACGCAGGCCCCGCACAGGGTGCACTTGTCGTCGTCGATGACCGCCAGGTTGTCCTGCAGGGTGATGGCCCCGTAGGGGCAGGAAGGAAGGCAGGCCCCGCAGCCCACGCATTTATCTTGGATGATCTCTATATCGCTCATTTTGCTCCTATGTTTTCTTAACCTCACCCTTCCCTCTCCTAAAGCATTAGGAGAGGGGCAGGGGAGAGGTCATCAGATTATCTGTCGCTCTTTCAAACCTTCCACCACTTTTTCCACCGCTTGCTGGACATCGCCCTGCAGGATCACCCCGCCGGAGCGCACTGGTGGCGTGAATATCTTCACCACGTTGGTGGGCGACCCATTCAGCCCGATGTTCTTCTCATCGGCCCCGATATCGGCGGCCTTCCAGACGGTGGGCTGGAATGATTTGGCCTTCATCTTGCCCTTCAGCGACGGCAGCCGCGGCTCGTTGATCTCCTTGACCACGGTGAACATGGCCGGCAGGGAAGTGTCCACCACCTCGTAGCCCTCCTCGGTCATCCGCCAGGCCCGAGCCTTCTTATCGTCGATCTGCTCTATCTTCTTGACGTAGGTCACCTGGGGGATGTCCAGAAATTCGGCCACCCCCGGCCCCACCTGGGCGGTATCGCCATCTATGGCCTGCTTGCCGCACAGGATCACATCCGCCCCGCCCATCTTCCTGATGCCCATGGACAAGGTGTACGAGGTGGCCCAGGTATCCGCCCCGGCAAAGGCCCGGTCGGAAAGCAGGATGGCGTCATCCACCCCCATGGAGATCGCTTCCTTGAGGGCTTCGATCACCTGGGGCGGCCCCATGGAGATGACGGTGACCTTCCCCCCCAGCTTCTCCCTAAGCCTTAAACCCTCTTCGATGGCATACATGTCGAAAGGGTTGATGATGGAGGGCACTCCCTCCCGGATCAGGGTATTGGTGGCAGGATCGATCCGGACGTCGGTGGTGTCCGGCACCTGCTTGATACAGACGACGATATTCATAATCTTTTATTATCCAGTGAGTTATAAATTTATAAATTTACTACAGATGCTAATTTTATCATAAATATTTTGGGGTGTCAATTATAATAAAAAGCAAAGTAATTTTGAAAACAAAAATAAAAGGCTGCTTGGATGCAGCCTCTTTATGTTGATGAGCGATTTTAGATTTCCGAATATTACAGATATGGTTATCACTCCACCGCCGGCGTTTCCGGATGCATTATCAGGGCCGGGGCCGCCGGCTCGATGACCCGCATGGCCTTCCACTTCCCGCCCCGGAACCGCAGGTAGAAAGCCACTCCCAAAATGATCACATACACCGAGGCCACGACCCAGGCCGAATAGATCCCGGCCTTCATCACCACTATGGCCAGGTAGCTGGGAATTGAAAGCAGCCCCAGGGAGAGCGCCAGCACCATGTACATCACGAATTTGGTATCCCCCGCCCCCTTGATGGCCGAGGAGAAGATGATGTTCAGGCCGTCGAACAGCGAGTAGACCGCCACGAATCGCAGCAGGATCACCGTGGTCCGACGGATGTTTTCGAACCTGGCCGGATCGGCCTTGGCGGCGAACGGCATCAGGAACAGGTCGGGCCAAAAAAAGTACAGCAGGGCCACCGCTGCCATGTAGATAAAGGTCAGGTGAAAAGCCGAGTAGACGCTGCGGCTGGCGGTCTGAGGATCATCTCTCCCCAGGTATTGCCCCACCAGCACCGAAGTGGCTATCCCGAAACCGATCATGGGCATGAAGGCCAGAGTGTTTACGTTGAAGGCGATGTTCGAGGCCGCCAGGTTGTCGCTGCCCAGCCGGCCCACCAGCAGGATGAAGAAAGTGAATCCGGCCATGTCCACAAAGAACTGGATGCCGTTGGGAAACCCGAATTTCAAAAGGGAGATGAACCTGGTTCGGCTGAACCTCCATCCGCTTAAGGTGTCGTACAGCTTATTATATTTGGGTCGGAAAATTAACAGGGCGTAAGCTATCACCGAGAATATCGCCGAAAACACCGTCGCCCAGGCAGCCCCGGCCATCCCCATCTCGGGGAATCCCCCGTGGCCGAATATCATCAGGTAATCAAAAATGATGTTGATGGCCGTGGCGGCAATATTGATCCACATCACCGGCACGGTCTTTCCCAGACCGGAATAGAAGCCCGACAGGGCCGAGGCCATCAGGGCCGGCAGGGCCCCGACACATAGGATGGCGAAATATACCGCCTCGTTCTTCTGCACCAACGGTTCGTGTCCCACCCACCGGAAGATATCTCCGGACCAGGGGATCAACAGCAGGGTAAGCAAACCTCCGATGGCGGCGATATAGATCCCCTGCCAGATCATGGGGCCGATCTGTTTTTCCTGCTTGGCTCCGTAATACTGGGCTACAAAAGTACTGACATACCCGGCGGTGCCCAAAAAGATGCACATCAGGGCGAAGTTCAGCATGCCGGCCGGCATGGCCGCGGCGATGGCCTCAGGGGAATACCAGGTCAGGAACATCCGGTCCACAAAATGCTGGACCGACCACGAGGCGGTGCTCATGATCAGGGGCAGGGCCAGTAACAGCACCTCCCGGTAGCCTCCGGGGGAATGCCAGCGGGATTTTATTCGAGGGAGAATAACTTTGTTTCCTATTGTTAAAGATAAGCTAATTTTACTACCATTTTTGTATTGCTGATCGCTTTACGCTTTTGACCTCACCCTTCCCTCTCCTAATGCTTTAGGAGAGGGATCGAGGGAGAGGTCGGGTGTTCACTCTATGGCCATGAAGGCGCACTTCAGGTACTGGGTCTCCTTGCTGGCCAGCAGCACCGGATGGTCCTTGGCCTGGTGCCGGAATTCCAGAAGCTTGATGGTCCGGCCGGCGTCCCGGGCGGCGTCCACCAGCATCACCCGGAATTGCTCCTCCTCGATGTGATAGGAGCAGGAGCAGGAAACCAGGATCCCGCCCCGTGGCAAAAGTTTCATGGCCCTTAAGTTTATCTCCTTGTAACCCTTCAGGGCCGACTCCACTGATTTTTTGTTCTTGGCGAAGGCCGGGGGATCCAGGATCACCAGGTCGTACTTAACATCGGATTCGGTCATGATCTTAAGTTCCTGCATCACGTCGGCCTTGCGGAAGCGGCAGGTTTTCTGCAGGCCGTTGAGGGCCGCGTTCCTCCCGGCCATCTCCACCGCTGCCGGGGATATATCCATCCCGGTGACCTCGGAGGCCCCTCCGGCGGCGGCGTTGACGGCAAAACCCCCGGTGTGGCAGAAGCAATCCAGCACCGTCCGGCCCCTAACGTAGGGATGCAGGGCCGCCCGGTTGTCCCGCTGGTCGAAGAACCAGCCGGTCTTCTGGCCGTACATCAGGTCGGCCGAGAATTTCAGGCCGTTCTCCTCCAAGGTTATCTCCGATCTCAATTGGCCGTGCAGAGCGCCGATGGCCGGAGTCAGCCCCTCCAGCTTGCGGGAATAGCTGTCGCTCCGTTCGTAGATGCATTCCGGGTCGAACTGTTCCCTGAGAGATTCGACCACGAAATCTTTGCGGCAGTCGGTCCCCAGCGACATGATCTCCAGCACCAGCTGCCGGTCGTAGCGGTCAATGATCAGCCCCGGCAGGCCGTCGGATTCGCCGTAGCACAGCCGGTAGAATTTGGACCCGGGATAGAATCTCTGCCGCAGGTCATCGGCCTGCTTCAGCCGTTCCCTGATGAGCTCCCGGTCGAATTCCCGCCGTTCCCGGGAGTAGATCCTGACCGAGATCAGCGAATGGGGATTGTAAAAACCGCTGCCGATCAGGTGGCCCCGGGAGTCCGACACCTGGACGTCCTCGCCGGGATACAGCCTATCCGGCATTTTCCAGATTTCGTTGGAGAACACCCAGGGATGTCCGGCCTTGATCCGCCGTTCCTGATTTTTTCGTAATAAAATTGTTTTCATAATTTGATTATACTCTGTTTTAATAATATTAGCAATTTGGTGTATTGCCGGAAAATCCTCGACACAATGATCGCGTAACCTTATTTTGCAAAACCCTTGGCGCACCCTTCGACCCGGCTCAGGGCAAGCTTTGCGTCTTGGCGTTTTGTTGGTTATATGCAGAACGAAGAAGGCCGGCATGAAGCCGGCCTTCTGTGCAGTATCTTATTCCTCGTCCTCCTCGAACTCTGGCTCTGCAGCCGCCACCGGGGCCAACTCCTCTTCGTCCTGGCTCTGCTGCTCCACGATCTTCAGGTTGCGGTAGCGCTTCAGGCCGGTGCCGGCCGGGATCAGCCTGCCCACGATGACGTTCTCCTTTAAGCCCAGCAGGTAGTCGGTCTTGCCCTGGACCGCAGCCTCGGTCAGCACCCGGGTGGTCTCCTGGAATGAGGCCGCCGAGATGAAGCTGGAGGTGGAGAGGGCCGATTTGGTGATGCCCATCAGTAGCGACTGGAAGGTGGCCGGACGCCCGCCTTCGCGCATCACCCGCTCGTTCTCGTCGCGCACCTGGGTCTTGTCCACCTGGTCGCCCTCGATGAAGATGGCGTCGCCCGGGTCCTCGATCTTTATCTTCTGCAGCATCTGGCGGACGATCACCTCGATGTGCTTGTCGTTGATGTGTACGCCGTTCAGGCGGTAGACCTCCTGAATCTCGTTGACCAGGTACACCTGCACCGCGCCGGGTCCCTTGATCCGCAGAATGTCGTGGGGGTTGATGGAGCCCTCGGTCAGCTT
>JAHJLF010000012.1 GCA_018821925.1 Candidatus Edwardsbacteria bacterium | reverse complement strand
CTGCCGGGCGTAGCGGCACTGACCGATAAATAGAATAATATTAAATTTCAGATTTGAGGAGACGGCATAATGAGACAACCAATCATAGCCGGAAACTGGAAGATGCATAAAAACATGCCCGAGGCCAAAGCCCTGGCGGCTGGGATCGTTGAAAAAGTCAAAGAGGCCAAAGAAGTTCAAATTATTCTATGCCCGCCTTTTACTGCTCTGGGCTCTGTGGCTGAAGCAATAAAAGGATCTAATGTTAAATTGGGAGCCCAGAATTGCCACTATGAGGACAAGGGTGCATTCACTGGTGAGATCGCCATATCGTTTCTATCCGATGCCGGATGCAAATATGTAATAATCGGGCATTCGGAGAGGCGGCAATATTTTAACGAGGACGACTCTCTGATCAATAAAAAAATCAAAAAGGTCCTATCCTCAGGGCTGATACCCATATTCTGCATCGGGGAGACCCTGCAGGAGCGCCAGAAAGAACAGACCTTTGATGTGTTGAAACGCCAGGTTTTGCACGGCCTGCAGGAGATAAACCTCTCCGATCCCTTGAAACTGGTGGTGGCCTACGAACCGGTGTGGGCCATCGGAACCGGAATGACGGCCAGCAAGGAACAGGCCCAGGAGGCCCACCGATATATCCGCGACCTGCTGGCCGGGCTGTGGGGAAGCGAAATAGCCGAGCAGATCAGGATACAATACGGCGGCAGCGTCAAGCCGGATAATATAGCCGAATTGATGGCCCAGGACGATATCGACGGAGCGCTGGTGGGGGGCGCCAGCCTGGAGATAGACTCTTTTGCCAGGATCATAAATTTCTGATATCAGCACCAAACAGAAAAGCCCGGATCTTACGATCCGGGCTTTTGATATTTTACCTTAAAACGGCTGGAAACGGGCCTCTTCCCAGTAAGCACTCATGAATAATTTCTGTTGTTTGACCAGCGCCTCCAGGTGTTTTTTCTCCCAGGTTATCAGGACGGATAACAGGGTTTTAAGCTTGGCGTTCCTGGCCGTGCTTTTCATCTTGGAATAAAAATCTATCGAATTCTGCTCCAGCAGTATTCCGATGGACAAGGCCGACATCTCGTAATGCTTGTCCTTGATTCGCTTGACGAACTCCGCCGAAAATATGGGGCTGGGGCCGGCGGCGGATACCTTCGATTTACCGTTTATCGTGGCCAGGCTCCATTTCTTGTCCCGACCGTAGGAGGCGATCCCGTCCAGCAGGGTCTTCCGGTGCAATTCCTCGTCCCGGGCCAGAGCTTTAAATACCTCTTGGGCCTTTTTATCCGAGGTGATGGCCGAAGCGATCAGATAGTGGTGATAACCGTCCTGTTCGGCCAGTATGGCCAGTTTGAGCATTTCGATGGTTTTGTCCATGATTACGCTCCTTATGGTTTAATTTGATTCCAAAGAAAATTCCCTGATCCCGAACCAGAAACCGATGTCATTGATATTGTCGATCTCGGCCTGTATCAGATTATAATGGGATTCCTCCATCTCGGCCAGACGAAAAAAGATCTGTTTGGCGGTGACGTCGGTCTCCTTGTTGCCCTGCCGCATGTAAAAATCGGCCGCTTTGCGTTCCAGGTCCAGTGCGATATTCAGGGCGGTCAGGTCGTCGGAGGTGCCCTGTTCGGCTTTTATTTTGGCCTGCTGGGAGGATAGCTTGGGGACCACCTCCTCAATATCGGATGGGGCGATATCAATGCCCACCCATTTCTTTCCCTGTTGAAGGCGGTTGCGTTCCTTCTCCAGAAGCTCCATATGTCCGAATTCGTCCTGGGCCAGACGGATGAACATATCCTTGCCCGATTGCGATTTGGTGCCGCGGGCGAATTTCAAATAGCTTTCCAGTCCGGTCTTCTCGCCCTTGATGGCTTTGTTGAGAGCCGTAAGGGCCTGTTCGGAGGAAGCATTTTTACTCATATATGTCCTTTCGAATATTTGTGGACATTTTAACCCCGAAAAAAGACAAATGCAAGTTATTTTATTACTATGGCGCTGGTGGAGAATTCGGGGTCCATCTGCCAGGAGGCAGAAAGCCTAACGCCCACTCGCTGCGGCTTTAAAAGCATAAATATTTTTTTCTGCTCCGAAAGGGCCGGCCAGACCGGATATCCTGGACTCAATCTTTTGGTGCCGGTAAGCCGCAGGGCCCTCTGGGTCTTTTCCTGGGCCCATTTGGCCAGGCCCTCGGCCAGCTCGGCCGACAGGCCGTACAACAGGAACTGGTCCCGGATCTTTTTTTGTTTTTTCAGCCGGGCAAATTCCTTTTTTATCCTGCCTCCCAGAGTAACCGCCTGAAGTCCTATGATAAAATCATTTCGGGTGTGTTTATTGAAAAATCTATCAGCCAAAGTGCCGGAGAAATTAAGGTCGACGGTCTTTGTTTCGCTCGAACAAAACACTTTTAAAACAGGTTTATCCCAGCTGGCTTGAAAAACGCCACGGACCACTTTGGGCTCAAATATTTTTCCTTTAAGACAATGAATCATCAAACCATTCAAAGTTTTTTGAGCCTCGGCCGTTTGTTGTTTTTTCTTGATGCTTCCAGCCATCTTTGACACCATCTGCCAGCGGTTTTGGAACAATGCCCTTTTATCGACCAGGTTCAGTAGTTCTTCAATGGGGATGTTTTTGATTATGGATATTTTGCCGACAGATGGTTTGCCGACGCGGGAATTCACATGGCTCTTTTTACGGCCAGATTTCTTGGAAAGCGCCTGCACGATCTTAAGGCCGGCCATGGCATCACGAGCGTAAAAAACCTTGCCCGGATAGAGGGGCTGAAGCTCTTTTTTTACGAAAGCCTCGTTTAGGGCTGCACCTCCGCATAAAACCGGCAAATCTACTCCGGCTCGAGCGAATACCTCCAGATATTCGGACATGGCCCGGGCCGATTCTACCAGCAGGCCCGAAAGGCCGATGGCTATTGGTTTGTGCTTCTTAACAGCCAGGAGGATATCTTCGGCCGTCTGCCTGATGCCCAAATCTATAACTTTGTAGCCGTTGGCGGAAAGAATCAAGCCTGCCAGATTCTTTCCAATGTCGTGAATATCACCCCTGACCGTAGCGATTACGATGATGCCGGTCCGAGAAGTTTTTCGGCCTTTCAGGTAAGGCTTTAAAATATCCACCGCTTGTTGCATAACTTCGGCCGAGCGGAGAACGAAAGGCAGTTGCATTTCTCCCTGGCCGAACAGTTTTCCCACCTGGTCCATGGCTGGCAGAAGTATCTGGTCAAGGATCTCTACCGGACCATAGTCCTCCAGCAGAATCGCTATATTCTCCCTAAGATATTTTTCCTCTCCCCGGATGATGTTCTGCTGAATCTGTTTTTTGGGAGTCAACTTTCGGAGCCTGGCCTTGGGCAGGGCCCTTTCCGGCCTGCCGGAAAAATAATTCAACATCAACTCCAGTGGAGACGATTGTCCTTTGCGGCGGTCGAAGATAAGATCGTCACATAACTCCAGCACTTGGCGGGGTATCTGATTCAGGGGCATGATCTTTCCGGGATGGATTATAGCGGCATCCAGGCCTGCCGAGATGGCTCTCTGCAGGAATACCGAATTCAGGGCCTTGCGTGCCTCCTGAGGCAATCCGTAGGAGATATTGCTGACGCCCAGGATGGTGAAGGAATCGGGAAGTATCTTCTTCAGTTCTTTGATGGCCTCCAGCGATTCCAGACCGGCCCGGGTCAATGTTCGGTCGCCGCTGCCCAGGGTAAAGGTAAGGGTATCGAAGAAAATATCCCGATGAGAAAGGCCGTGCTCCAGGGCCAGGGCGGCCAGCCGTTTAGCTATCGTCACTTTCCGGTCGGCAGTTTGGGCCATGCCTTTCTCGTCGATGGTCAGACAGACCACTGCGGCCCCGTATTCCCGGCACAGGGTCAAAATCTTTTTGGCCTTGGCTCCGCCATCCTCCAGATTGATCGAATTTATTATAGAGCGTCCGGTGAGGTTCTTCAAGGCTGCCTCGACGGCCATAGGATCGGTGGAGTCGATCATCACCGGGAGGCGGCAGCGGGTGTTCAGCAAAAAGCAAAGGCGGCGGTAATCATCCGACTCGTTCCGGCCTGGCCGGGCCAGCGATAGATCGATGGCGTGGGCGCCCTCCTGCTCCTGCTGGCAGGCCATCTCGGCCATGCCCTGATGATCGTTCTTGTCCAGCAGGTCACGGAAAGCCTTGCTGCCCGAAGCATTGGTCCGCTCGCCTATCAGCAGAGGTTTGGGCGACACCGCAATATCCTGCGACTGGTAAAGCGAGGAGATGCGGGCGGCCATTTTTACCGGACGTCGGGGCGGAATATTCTTAAGCCTTTCGGCCAGCATTTTGATATATCCAGGGTTGGTGCCGCAGCAACCCCCGGCGAAATTCAGGCCGGGATTCTTGGCGAAGTCCTCCATGCTGCGGGTGAATTGCTCCGGACCCAGATCGTAGTACAATTGCCCATTCTTCATCCTGGGCAGCCCGGCGTTGGGGAGCAGGGAAAGCATCTTCGATGAGTTGTGGCCCAGATAGTAAACCGCTTCGGCCAGGCCTTCGGGCCCCAGGCTGCAGTTGAGTCCGATGGCATCGACCGCCCAGGTTTCAATGGATGCCAGGATGGCCGAGATATCGCTGCCGGTCAGGGTGCGGCCGCTCTGGTCAATGGTGAATTGAACCAGGATCGGTTTTATCAAGGATCTTTTTGTCTGAACTTCTCTTGCCGCGGAAACGGCGGCCTTGGCCTGCAGGATGTCCTGGCAGGTCTCCACCAGAAAACAATCGATCCCACCGGCCAACAGGCCTTCAGCCTGGATAGAATAGCTTTCCTTCAGGTCATCGAAGCTGACCTGCCCCAGGCTAGGGATCTTCGATCCCGGTCCCATGGAGCCGGCCACGAATCGCGGATGCCGGGCAGTGGAGAATTCGTCGGCAGCCCGCCTGGCCAATGATGCAGCGGTCTTGTTGATTTCAAAAGCGTCGGCTTCCAATCCGTAATCCGCCAAAATATGCGGGGCCCCGCCGAAAGTATCAGTCTCAATGATATCGGCGCCGGCCGCCAGGTAGTCGCGATGTACTCTGGATACGAGATCCGGTCGGCTGACAACCAGATATTCATTGCAGCCGGGACGATCCTTATAATCCTCAACCGTAAGTCCCAGTTCCTTGAGATAGGTTCCCATGGCCCCGTCGAAGATCAGTATCCGGCTTCGGGCCTGATCTAAAAGATTAGCCTGACTGCTCATATCAGCTGTTTCTCCTTGAGTTGTTTCATCACCTCGGCGGTGGCGGAGGTCTTGCCCAGGGTGTAAAAGTGAAGGCAGGGGACATCCAGATCGATCAGGTCTTTACAAAGCCGGGCGGTAAAATCTATCCCGGCCTGGCGGGCCGCGGCCTTGTCGCGGTGGCCTTTGATTTGATCCACCAGTTTTTCCGGCAGGGAGACGTAAAAATCGCGGGGGATGCTGGTCAGCTGATCATGATTGACTATTACCTTGATGCCGGGGATGATGGGCACCTCTATACCGGCGGCCCGGGCTTTTTTGACGAATGACTCGAAAAGCTCGGCCGAGAACACCATCTGGGTCAAAATGTACGCCGCTCCTTGGTCCACCTTGGCCTTAAGGTTTCGGATGTCGTCGGCCAGGTTGGGAGCCTCGTAATGTTTTTCTGGATATCCGGCCACGCCCATGCAGAAATTGGTGGGGATGGCGTCATCCAGATTCTCCAGATACTGGCCCCGGTTGAGCTGCGCGATCTGCTCCACCAGTTGCCAGGCATGGTGGTGCCCCTCGGGTTCGGGGAGAAAGCCCTTGTAATCGGGCGGGGGGTCGCCCCGTATGACGAACAGGTTCTCGAAGCCCAGGTACTGCAGGTCAATCAGGGCATCCTCGGTCTCGTAACGGTTGAATCCCCCGCAGATCAGGTGCGGCACCGTCTCCACCCGATAGCGATTGGCCAGGGCGGCGCAGATGCCCACCGTGCCGGGCTTCTTGCGCTTGGGTATCTTGACGATGACGCCATTCACCTCCTCGTAGACGATCCGCTGCTGGTGGTAGGTGACATTGATGAAGGAGGGGTTGTAGGGCATCAGCCGGTCGATGGCGTCGTAGATCACCTGGATGCTGTGGCCCTTTTCCGGCGGGGTTATCTCCAGGGAGACCAGGGTCCTCTTCCGCTGTTCCAGATACTGGGTAACGTGCATAAATGCTCTCTTTTAATAAATGAATTATATCTAATTATTACTTCGGCGAATATATAGAGCAATGTGTCATTCCCTCGAAAGAGGGAATCCAAGCATGGATGCCCGTTTTCACGGGCATGACAAATCAGACCTTGGCAAAACGGATAATTGGTATTGATCTATTTAATTGCCAGAGAAATAAAAAACCCTTTTCCGGAGCGGATGCACTTCAGAAAAGGGTCTTTAAACCTCTGTTTCATCTTCAGTGATTGTGCATCACTCCAGGAATTAGCACCTTGTGGAATATTTCATCCGCAGGTTGCTGAGGCTTCACCGGGCCTGTCCCTCCGCCTCTCTTGATGATAATGTCAATTGGGATATTAACAAAAATAATTTTGTTTGTCAAGCATAAAGCAAAAAGAGGGCGCCAGGTGGCGCCCTCTTAAAATAATATCAAAAATCAGATCAGTCCCAGTTCCTTCCCTGCCGTGCGGAATTCCTCCAGCACTTTGTCCAGCTGGGCCTCGGTGTGGGCGGCCGAGAAGCTGGTGCGGATCATCTCCCGGCCCTCGGGCACCGCCGGGGACATCACCGGGTTGGCGAAAACTCCGTGAGCCATCAAATGCTTCCACAGAGCGAAGGCCTTCTCCCGGGAGCCGATCATCAGCGGAATGATGGGAGTGCAGGCCACCCCGGTGTCGTAGCCCATCTCCTTGAATCCGGCCAGCATCTTGTCGGCGTTGTGCCACAGTCTGGTCAGCAGCTCCGGCTCATCCTGCAGGACATCCACCGCGGCCGAGACGGCGGCGGTCAGGGCCGGGGGCAGGGCGGCCGAGAAGATCATGCTGCGGGCGAAATGCTTGACGTAATCTATCACCTCGAAATCGCCGGCCACCACTCCGCCGATGGCGGCAAAGCTCTTAGAGAAGGTGCCCATCATCAGGTCGGTCTCCTGCTCCAGGCCGAAGTGCTCGGCAGTTCCCCGGCCGTGCTTTCCCAGCACCCCCAGGCCATGGGCGTCGTCCACCAGCACCCGGGCATTGTATTTCTTGCCCAGGCGGACCAGCTCCGGCAGGTTGGCGATATCGCCCTCCATGCTGTAGATGCCGTCCACGATGATCATCTTGCCCTTGTTATGGTCCAGCCCGTTCAGCAGTCTTTCCAGGCTTTCCATATCATTGTGCTGGAAGCGGCGCATCATGGAATATGACAGCCGGCAGCCGTCCAGTATTGATGCGTGGTCGAACTTGTCGGTAATCAGGATGTCATCCTTGGTTCCCAGGCAGGAGATGGTGCCCAGGTTGGTCTGCATGCCGGTGGAGAACACCAGGGCCGCCGGCTTATTGAGGAACTTGGCCAGCTTGGCCTCCAACTCGTTGTGCATGTCCAGGGTGCCGGTCAGAAAGCGGGAGCCGGTGCATCCGGTGCCGAATTTTTCGATGGCTTTAATGGCTGCCTCCTTGACCCGGGGATGGGTGGTCAGGCCCAGGTAGTTGTTGGAGCCGATCATGATCATCTTCTGACCGTCTATTATCACCTCCGGCTCCTGGGCCGACGATAGCGGGTGGAAATAAGGATACAGCCCGGCCTGGCGGGCATCGCGGGCATCGGTAAAATCAATGCATTTTTTAAATATATCCATTTTGCTTCCTTGAGTAATTTTAATGACGCTCAATTATACACGAAACGGCATTGTTATGGCAAGCATTTTAAGCCGCCGGGCAGCAGGGGCAAAGATTATTTTATTGACAAACAATATAGTGCTGTAATATCATAAATTATAATATTATATTGAACATAGGAAATTCTAATGAAAACCAGCAGCACCCTTTTTAAAGATGTGATTTTCTTTGAAAAGCTTATGAAGGACAGTCGAAAACAGATATGGAGGCGTGCTTATGTTAGAGCTGCTTTTGCATTTATTGATGCTTGCACATATGAATTAAAAGATCTTGTTTTTAAATCGTTTGGCACGGGTCTATTGAATGATGATGAACTATCTTTTATTACTGAAATAAAATATAAAAAGGGCGCAAAAACCAAAAAGAAATATTACTTATCAACCACTAAAAGTTGGGAATATTTATTTGATATTGTAATCTCATTCATGTGTAATGAACATAAACTCATTAAAGGTGAAAATTGGAAAGATGTAAAAAAAGCAATTAGCATAAGAAATAATATCACACACCCTAAAAAACATAAAACGATAAAAATAACCGATGAGCATATATTTATAATAAGGAAAGCGCTATTATGGTTCATTGATAACTTACAAAATTTTCTTTTTCTTTTAGCTAAGTACCATAAGAAAAATATTGATCATCTAAGAAAAATACGTCAATGCATAGAAGAGGAGGGATGGACAAATTACCTAAAAAGATTAGGCTTAGAAGAAACTGAGGATATTAGTAATGATCGGTCATAGCCATTTTATTTATTTGGCAGGGAT
>JAHJLF010000011.1 GCA_018821925.1 Candidatus Edwardsbacteria bacterium | reverse complement strand
GCTGTTGACCCCCATCGCCATGGAGAAGGGCCTTAAGTTCGCCATCCGCGAGGGCGGCCGCACCGTGGGCGCCGGAACCGTTACCGAGATCGTGGAATAACTGTTTGGAAAACCATAAACAGGTAATTAGTTAATCGGAAATTAAAGAATCGGATAAATGAAATGCGAGAGATAATCACTTTGGCTTGCGTGGACTGCAAACGCCGGAATTACAACAACACCAAGAACAAGCGCAAACACCCTGACCGGGTCGAGTATAAGAAATACTGCCGGTTTTGCAGAAAACACACCGCTCATAAAGAAACCAGATAATCCAAAGGCGAAGGCCAGTAGCTCCAATGGTAGAGCGCCGGTCTCCAAAACCGGATGCTGGGGGTTCAAGTCCCTCCTGGCCTGCCATTCCGGTTGACAGGTTTCAAAAACAAAAGGGATCGGTTCAATCGAAGGGAAGATAAAATTATGTTCAATAAAATAGTGCAGTTCGTAAAGGACGTCAGGGTCGAGTTCACCAAGGTCAGCTGGCCCAGCCGCGACGAGCTGGTTCAGTCCACCATCGTGGTGGGCGTGGTGTCGCTGGTGGTGACCGCTTTTATCGGGGTCATCGACCGGTTGCTGTCGGTGGGCGTAACATTTTTTCTGGGCCGATTTTAAATGGCAATGCGCTGGTACGTCATACATACCTACGCCGGGCACGAAAATCGGGTCAAAGCGGCCCTGGAATCGGCCGCCCTGCGCTTCGGCCTTCAGGATAAGATCGGACGGGTGCTGATACCCACCGAGGATGTTACCGAGATCAAGAAGGGGCGCCGCAAGACCACCGCCAAACAGCTCTTTCCCAGCTACTTGATGGTGGAGATGGACATGACCGACGAGGTCTGGAACGTGGTCTCCACCACCCCCGGCGTCACCAGCTTCCTGGGCACCAGGCGTAAACCGCAGCCCATGCGGGATTCCGAGGCCCAGCGCCTGATATCCCGGATGGATGGGGAGAAGCGCCAGGGGCCGGTGGTGATACCTTATCAGAAGGGCGAGACCATCAAGATCATCGACGGGCCGTTCGCCAGTTTCACCGGCGTCATCGAGGAGATAGACAACGAACACGGAAAGGTCAGGGTGATGGTGACCATCTTCGGGCGGACCACTCCGGTGGAGCTCGATTCCATGCAGATTAACAATCTGTGATAGAAAAATAAAATAAACCAAGAGAGAAGATATGGCAAAGATTGTAACCGCAATGGTAAAACTTCAGGTCCCGGCCGGACAGGCCAATCCGGCGCCCCCGGTGGGCCCGGCTTTGGGGCAGCACGGCGTCAACATTCCGGAGTTCTGCAAGCAGTTCAACGCCAAAACCTCCGGGCAGGAAGGATTGATCATCCCCTGCGTGATCACGGTGTACAAGGACCGGTCATTTTCCTTTATCACCAAGACCCCGCCGGCTGCGGTATTGCTAAAAAAAGCCGCCGGGCTGGCCAAGGGCTCGGGAGTTCCCAACCGCAATAAGGTGGGCACGGTGACCGAGGCCCAGGTCAAGGAGATTGCCACCAAGAAGATGGCCGACCTCAATGCCGCCAATGTGGATGCCGCCATGATGATGGTCAAGGGCACCGCCCGCAGCATGGGCATAGAGATAAGCAATTAATTAACCGACTAAATATAAGCAAAAATATCAATCCCGCTGGGAGGAGATCAGGGTGGGATTTCAGGGTCACCCGCGCTGTCTTCGTTATTAACCAGAAAGGAGGAAGATGAAAAGAGGGAAAAAGTACAACAACTCGCTTAAAAAATTTGAAGCGGTCAAGGAATACACCCTGGCCGAGGCAATGGAGATGGTCAAGCAGGCGGCCTTTGCCAAGTTTGACGAGACCATGGAACTGTCGATGAAGACAGGGCTTGATCCCAAGAAATCCGATCAGAACCTTAGGGGGACGGTCCTGCTGCCCCACGGCACCGGCAAAAAGGTCCGAGTGCTGGTCTTCGCCAAGGGCGAAAAAGAGATCGAGGCCAGGGATGCCGGGGCGGATTATTTCGGCTCCGAAGAACTGATCAAGAAGATAACCGAGGGCTGGACCGACTTCGACGTGGCCATCGCCACTCCCGATATGATGAGCCAGGTGGGCAAGCTGGGCAAGATCCTGGGCGTCCGGGGGCTGATGCCCAACCCCAAGACCGGAACGGTCACCTTCGACGTGGCCAAGGCGGTCAAGGAATCCAAGGCCGGCAAGATCGAATACCGCTTGGACAAACAGGGCAATCTGCACCTTCCGGTAGGCAAGAAATCCTTCGAGACCGACAAGCTGGTAAGCAACTCCAGGGCGGTGATCAACGAAGTAATCAGGGCCAAACCATCATCGGCCAAGGGGTCATATATCAAGAGCCTGTCGATATCGGCCACCATGAGCCCCGGGGTCAAAATCGCTCTGACCGAGCTGGCCACTAAAGGAAAGTGAGGACTAAACGATGATAAAGCAAGAAAAAGAAAAGATAGTCCGGGAGCTTACCGAGAAGTTGAAAGCCGCCAAGGCCATCTATCTGACCGATTTCACGGGGCTGGATGTGGTCCGGGCCACCGAGCTGCGCAAGAAACTGAGGGATGCTTCGGTGGAATACCAGGTGGTCAAGAACACCCTGGCCCAGTTGGCGGCCAAGAACGCCGGGATGGAGATGCTGCTGGATTACCTGACCGGCCCCACCGGGCTGGCCTTCGGCGTAAAGGATCCCATCATTCCGGCCAAGATCCTGGTGGAGTTCGCCAAAAACGACGACAAGCCCTCGGTTAAGGTGGGCATTGTCGAAGGCAAGATGGTTGATGTTAAGCAGGTCAAACAATTGGCCCTGCTGCCCAGCCGCGAAGTGCTGATATCCCAGATACTGTCCGCCATGCAGTCTCCGATCACCGGCCTGGTGGGGGCCCTGGGCGGGATCATCCAGAAGTTCGTGGGCACGGTGGATGCCATAGCCAAGCAAAAGGAAGCCAAATAACCGTTTTAAAAAAGACCAAAAAGAAAATAAAAAACAATCAGGAATAAAAAGGAGCATTTCAAAATGTCGGACAAGAAACAAACCATAATGGAAGCCATCGAATCCATGACCGTGCTGGAACTGTCGGAACTGGTCAAGGCTTTGGAAGAAAAATTCGACGTCAAGGCCGCCGCCCCGATGGCTGCCATGGCCGCTATGCCCGCCGCCGCTCCGGCCGAGGAAAAAACCAGCTTTGACGTGATCCTGATCTCCAGCGGAGACAAGAAGATCCAGGTGATCAAGGAGGTCCGGGGCATCACCAGTCTGGGCCTGAAGGAGGCCAAGGACCTGGTGGAGAGCGCTCCCAAGCCGGTCAAGGAAAGCGTTGCCAAGGATGAGGCCCAGAAGATCAAGGCTATCCTAGAGGCCGCCGGGGCTACCGTAGAGTTGAAGTAATCAGAGCTTATTTTTAGTCGACACATAAACGGGGGATCGGGGACAGTGGTTGTCCCCGGTCTTCTGTCCCCGATGCGTTTGATGGGGCCGTTCCCGGATGTGGTGCCGGGAGATTAAGCGGTTTCATCAAACGCTGTTTTTAGCGGCCTTAGGCCGGGTCGATTATTTTTTTTAGCGCCGGGGGAGTTTCCCGCCGGCCAGTCCGTTAAGCCGAATAAGGAGCACCACCTTGAAGCAGGTAAAGAGAAAAGATTATTCCAAGATCCAATCGGGCATTCAACTGCCCAATATGCTGGATATGCAGGTCAGCTCATTCAAGGATTTCCTCCAGGAGGATGCCCCTCCCGCCAAGAGAAGGAACGAGGGGCTGCAGGCCATATTCAACGAAATATTCCCCATTGAAGATCCCCAGAACCGTCTGTCGCTGGAGTTCGTCTCCTACAGCTTGGGCAAACCGCGCTATGCCATCCCGGAGTGCCATGACCGCGATATGACCTACGCCGCCCCGCTGAAAGCGGTGCTGCGCCTGATGGTCAAGGACACCTCCGATCCCAAGGCCCCTCCCAAGGAAGTAGTGGAGAAGGAGGTCTTTCTGGGCGAACTTCCCCTGATGACCGATATCGGCACCTTCGTCATCAACGGAGCCGAACGGGTGGTGGTCAGCCAGCTGCACCGTTCCCCCGGAGCGTTCTTTGCCGAGAAGTCCCATCCCTCTGGCAAGCGCATCTATACCTCAGAGATCATTCCCTACCGCGGTTCCTGGATCAAATTCATGATCGATCCCAAGGATCTGCTGTGGGTCTCCATAGACAAACACCGCAAATTCCACGCCACCCTGCTGCTGCGGGCGGTGGGCTTCGCCCAGAACAAGGATATTTTGGGCCTGTTCCATAAGGGGGAGAGCCTGCCCATCAGCGCCGACAAGCAGATACTGGGACGGTATCTCTTCAGCGACGTGGTGGCGCCCAAGAGCGGCGAGGTGCTGGCCGAGGCCGGCCATATCGTCACCCCGGAGATATTGGCCACCTTGCGGCTGGCCAAGATCGACAGTGCCCAGGTGGTGGCCATAGATCCGGCCAAGGATTCGGCCATCATTCCCCGGACCATGCTGGCCGATAACAACAAGGGGGTCAAGGAGGATGCCCTGTCCAAGATATACAACATCCTTCACCCCGGCGACGCCATCAGTCCGGAGCTGGCCAAGAGCGTCATCGACCGACTGTTCTTCGATCGCAAGCATTACGACCTGAAGCGGGTGGGGCGCTATCAGCTGAACCGCCGCCTGGAGATGGAACTCTCCAACAGCACGGTGCTGGGACCCAAGGATTTCGTGGAGGTCATCCGCTACCTGCTGGGCCTGCGGGCCAACCAGGGGATGATAGACGATATCGACCATCTGGGCAACCGCCGGGTGCTTAGGGTGGGCGAACTGGTGACCGCCCAGTTCTCGGTGGCCCTGTCCCGGATGGCCCGGATGGCCCGGGAGAGGATGTCTATGTGGGACGGCGCCGATGCCATCACCCCGCACGACCTGGTCAACTCCAGGATCATCTCCTCCACCATCAATACCTTTTTCGGCTCCTCCCAGCTGTCGCAATTCCTGGACCAGCCCAATCCGCTGGCCGAACTCCGGCACAAGCGAAGGCTTTCGGCCCTGGGGCCGGGCGGCCTGACCCGGGAGAGGGCCGGCTTCGAGGTGCGCGACGTGCATTATACCCACTACGGCCGGCTGTGCCCCATCGAAACGCCGGAAGGCCCGAACATCGGCCTGATCGCCAGCCTGGCCTGCTATGCCAGGGTCAACGATCTGGGCTTTTTGGAGACACCCTACCGCAAGGTCAAGGGCGGGAAACTGACCGGAGAGATCGAATATTTATCGGCCAATACCGAGGATCAGTTTACCATCGCCCAGGCCAACACCGCCATCGACGACAAGGACCGGCTGGCGGTGGACCTGGCACTGTGCCGTCACCGGGAAATTTTCCCCCGGGTAAAGCCTCCCGAAGTGGATTATATGGATGTCTCTCCCCAGCAGTTAGTGAGCCTTTCGGCCGCCCTGATACCATTCCTGGAGCATGATGACGCCAACCGGGCTCTGATGGGCTCCAACATGCAGTGCCAGGCAGTGCCCCTGTTGCGGCCCGAGTCGCCGATCATCGGCACCGGTTTGGAGGGCAAGGCCGCGGTCGACTCCGGCACCATGGTCCAGTGCCGCCGGGACGGGGTGGTGGAGAAGGTGACCGCCGACACCATCTTTATCCGGCCCTCCCGTCCCGACGTGGCCGAGGTGGATTTTTTAAAGAACAGCCAGCTGGATATATACCATCTTACAAAATTCAGGCGATCCAACCAGGACACCTGCATCAATCAGCGGCCGATCGTCAAAGAAGGCGAGACCGCCAAGAAGGGCGAGGTGATCGCCGACGGCTCATCCACCGCCCAGGGCGAGCTGGCTCTGGGGGTCAACTGCCTGGTGGGCTTCATGCCTTGGGCCGGGTTCAATTTCGAGGATGCCATTATCATCAGCGAGAGGATGGTCAAGGAGGACCGCTTCACCTCGGTGCACATAGAGAGTTTCGAGTGTTTCGTCCGCGACACCAAGCGGGGTCCGGAGGAGATCACCCGGGAGATACCCAACGTGGGCGAAGACACTCTCAAGGACCTGGATGAGAACGGCATCATCCGAATAGGGGCCCGAGTGGAGGCCGGCGATATCCTGGTAGGCAAGGTCACTCCCAAGGGCGAGACCGAACCCACCCCCGAGGAAAAACTGCTTCGGGCCATCTTCGGCGACAAGGCCGGGGATATCAAGGATACTTCGCTTAAGGCGCCTCCCGGCATGGACGGCGTGGTCTGCGACGTCAAGGTGTTCTCCCGCAAGAGCCAGGACCGCCGGTCTTCCCACGAGGAGAAGAAAAAGATCGAGGAGATCCAGAAGGAGGCCAAGAAGCAGGTCGACCGGATCAAGGTGGAACGCGACCGACGGATCAGGGAACTGCTGGCGGACCAGACCTGCAACATCACCATCAAACATGGCGAAAAACTGATCGCCCGCAAGGGACAGCGCCTGTCGGAGCCGGTGTTGCACGACATCAAGTTCGTGGACATGGAGGAGCTGGGCGAGATCTGCGAGGATAAGGCCCTCAATCAGAAGGCCGTCAAGCTGGTGGAGTCCGCCCGGAAAGCCATCGAATCGGTGCAGGCCGATATCCAGATAGAAAAAGAGAAAGTGGAGCGGGGCGACGAGCTTCCGGCCGACGTCATCAAATTGGTCAAGGTCTTTGTGGCCCGTAAGCGCCGGCTGATGGTGGGCGACAAGCTGGCCGGGCGCCACGGCAACAAGGGGGTGCTGGCCAGGATCGTCCCGGCCGAGGATATGCCCTACCTGTCGGATGGCCGGCCGCTGGACATGATACTAAACCCGCTGGGGGTTCCCTCCCGCATGAACCTGGGCCAGATCCTGGAGACCCATCTGGGCTGGGCCGCCAAAATTTTGGGCTTCAAGGTGGCCACCTCGGTGTTCAACGGAGCCACCATCTCCGAGGTGATCGAGGAGATGCAGCGGGCCGGACTGCCCGAGAACGGCAAGGTTCGTTTGTTCGACGGCCGGAGCGGGGAATCGTTCGACGAGCCGGTAACGGTGGGCGTCATGTATATGCTCAAGCTGTCCCATCTGGTGGACGACAAGATACACGCCCGGTCGATAGGACCATACTCCCTGATCACCCAGCAGCCGCTGGGAGGCAAGGCCCACTTCGGCGGACAGCGTTTCGGGGAGATGGAGGTCTGGGCTCTGGAGGCCTACGGCGCGGCCTACACCCTCCAGGAGATATTGACCGTCAAATCCGACGACGTCCAGGGAAGACAGAGGGTGTACGAGGCCATCGTCAAGGGAGAGAACCTCCCGGAGCCGGGCACCCCGGCATCCTTCGACGTGCTGGTCAAGGAACTGCAAGGGTTGTGTCTGGATATCCAATTAAGGAAGGAGGAATAAGCCATGGCTGAAGCGAGAAAAAACGTTCCTGCCGAGCAGGAAAATAAAAATTATGATTTCGATTCGATAAGGATCGGTCTGGCCTCCCCCGAACTGGTGATGTCCTGGTCCTACGGCGAGGTCACTAAGCCGGAGACCATCAACTACCGGACCTTCAAGCCGGAGAGGGACGGGCTGTTCTGCGAGAAGATATTCGGGCCCACCAAGGACTGGGAGTGCAACTGCGGAAAATATAAAAAGATCCGCTTCCGGGGTGTGGTCTGCGACCGCTGCGGAGTGGAGGTCACCCTTTCCAAGGTCCGCCGGGAGAGAATGGGGCATATCAAGCTGGCGGTGCCGGTGGCCCATATCTGGTACGTCAAATCCCTGCCCAGCCGGGTGGGGCAGCTGCTGGGCGTTACCATGCGGGATCTGGAGCGGGTGCTGTATTACGAATCGTATATTGTGATAGACCCGGGCGCCAGCAGCCACCATAAGAAGGACCTGATCAACGAGGAACAGTGCATCAGGGCCGAGGAGGAGTTCGGCAAGGACTTCGTGGCCAAGATGGGAGCCGAGGCGGTGCGCGACCTGCTGAAGGAGATCAACCTGGACGATCTTTCGGCCGAGCTGAAGGTGGGCTTACGGCGCGAGGTTTCGGTCGAGAGCAAGAAGGACCTACTGAAGCGGTTGAGGATCGTGGAGGCCCTGCGCCAGTCCGGCAATCGTCCGGAGTGGATGATAATGGACATCCTGCCGGTGATCCCGCCGGACCTAAGGCCCCTGGTTCCATTGGAGGGCGGGCGCTTCGCCACCTCCGACCTTAACGACCTGTACCGCCGGGTGCTGACCCGCAACAACCGCCTGAAGAAGATCATCGACATGCGGGCCCCGGAGATCATTTTGCGCAACGAGAAGCGGATGCTGCAAGATGCGGTGGACGCCCTGCTGGACAACGGCCGCCGCTCCCGGGCCATCAAGGGCCGGGGCAACCGCGAGCTGAAGAGCCTGTCCGACATCCTGCGCGGCAAACAGGGCCGGTTCCGCCAGAACCTGCTGGGCAAGCGGGTGGACTACTCCGGCCGGTCGGTGATCGTGGTCGGCCCCGAGCTGAAGCCCTACCAGTGCGGCCTTCCCAAGAGCATGGCCCTGGAGCTGTTCAAACCGTTCATCCTGAAAAAGTTGGAGGAGAAGGGCTATGTCCAGAGCGTCAAGGGCGCCAAACGGCTGGTGGAGAAGGAGAAGCCCGGCGTCTGGGAGATCCTGGAGGATATCGTCAAGGAGCATCCGGTCCTGCTGAACCGGGCCCCCACCCTGCACCGCCTGGGCATTCAGGCCTTTGAGCCGGTGTTGATAGAGGGCAAGGCCATCCGGATCCATCCCCTGGTCTGCGCGGCCTTCAACGCCGACTTTGACGGCGATCAGATGGCGGTGCACGTGCCGCTGTCCTACGAGGCCCAGATCGAGGCGGCTACCCTGATGCTTTCGTCTAACAATATTCTGCTGCCGGCCTCCGGTAAGCCGGTGATCACCCCCAAGCTGGACATAGTCATCGGCTGTTATTACCTGACCAAGCCCAGGGCCGACTCCAAGGGCCAGGGCAAGGTGTTCGCCCATCAGGATGAGGTGATCCTGGCCCATCACAACGAGGTGGTGGACATCCATGCCAAGATCAAGCTGAGGCTGGAGGGCCGGATGATAGAGACCACCGTGGGGCGGGTGCTGTTCAATGAAATCGTTCCCAAGGAGCTGGGCTATGTCAACGAAACCATGTTCAAGAAAGCCCTGGATAAACTGGCCATGGCCTCCTTCCGCAAGATCGGCAGCTACAAGACGGCCATGTTCATGGACGAGGTAAAGAAGATAGGCTTCAAGTACGCCACCCAGTCCGGGGTGACCATCAGCCTGTCCGACATCATCGTTCCTTCCGAGAAACAGGCCCTGATCGATAAGGGCATCGAGTCGGTGGAGAAGATCAAGGGCCAGTACCGCAAGGGCGTCATCACCGACACCGAAAGATACAACAAGGTCATCGACATCTGGACCCATGTCAACAACCAGGTTACCGAGAGCCTGCTCAAGGGCATGGCCGAGGATAAGAACGGCTTCAACCCGGTGTTCATGCTCTTCGATTCCGAGGCCCGGGGCACCCGGGAGCAGGTCCGGCAGCTGGGCGGCATGCGCGGCCTGATGGCCAAACCCCAGAAGCGTTTCACCGGACAGGAGATCATCGAGACCCCCATCCTGAACAACTTCCGGGAGGGGTTGACGGTGGTGGAATATTTCATCTCCACCCACGGAGCCCGAAAGGGCCTGGCCGACACCGCCCTGAAGACCTCGGAGGCCGGCTACCTTACCCGGAGGCTGGTGGACGTGGCCCAGGATATCATCATTACCGAGGACGACTGCGGCACCATCCTGGGCGATGAGCGCGGAGCATTAAAAGAGGGCGAGGACATCATCGAAACCCTCAAGGACCGCATCCTGGGAAGGGTGGCCATGGAGGACGTGGTCAGCCCCATCACCGGGGAGGTCATCGTCAGCTCCGGTCAGGAGATAAATGAGGAGGCCTCCGAGGAGATTGAGGAAGCCGGCATCGAGAAAGTCAAGATCCGTTCGGTGCTTACCTGCGAGGCCAAGCGCGGTCTGTGCCGCAGGTGCTACGGGCGCAACCTGGGCACCGGCCACCTGGTGGACATGGGCGAGGCCATTGGCGTGATGGGGGCCCAGAGCATCGGCGAGCCGGGCACCCAGCTGACCCTGAGAACCTTCCACATCGGCGGCACCTCGTCCCGCATCGCGGCCCAGTCCAAGGTCACCGTCAAGATCCCGGGCACCCTGGAGTTCAAGGGGCTGGAGACCGTCACCATGGAATCGGGCGAGGTGGTGGCCATCAACCGGGACGGCGAGATAATTTTGCATGGCGAGAAAAACAACGTTAAGACCCGCTACAGCGTGCCTTACGCCTCGGTGCTGAAGGTGGCGGACAAGGCGGCGGTGCTCCCGGGAGACATCATCTTCGAGTGGGATCCCCATACCGCGGCCATTCTGGCCGAGCACACCGGTACGGTGCAGCTGGCCGACATGGTGCCCGATGTCACCATCTCCGAGGAATTCGACGACATCACCGGCATGCGGCGCCCCATGGTCATCGAGAGCAAGGACCGGAGCCTCTATCCGCACATCAATATCGTCGACAAACGCGGCAAGGTGCGTTCCAGCTATCCCATCCCCATCGGGGCCCGGATCATGGTCCAGGAAGGCCAGAATATCTCGGCCGGCGAATTCCTGGCCAAGACCCCCCGGGAGATATCCAAGAGCCGCGACATCACCGCCGGCCTGCCCCGGGTGGCCGAGCTGTTCGAGGCCCGCAAACCCTCCGATCCCGCGGTGGTCACCGAGATCGACGGCCGGGTCAAGTTCGGCGAGATCTCCAAGGGCCAGCGGACCATCGTCGTCAAGAACGAGAACGACGAGGAGCGGGCCTATCTGATACCCCACGGCAAACATCTGTATGTCAGGGAGGGAGACCGGGTCAGGGCCGGGGAGAAGCTGACCGAGGGCTCCATCAACCCCCACGACATTCTGCGGATCAAGGG
>JAHJLF010000010.1 GCA_018821925.1 Candidatus Edwardsbacteria bacterium | reverse complement strand
TTGGTGTTGCCAGTTGGACCGTCTTATAATGAGTTTGACATGCAAAGGATGTGCTGTATTGTAAAGGACCACCAAGCATGAAAGTTGCAATATTACAATCTCCAACATTTCCATTAAATATTGATTATCATGGCGGAATCGAAGTAGTTGAACTTGGAGAATTAGATTATTTAAGGGACAAAGGGCATCAGTCCATTCTTTATGTGCCAAGTCTTGTGGGTAATAAAAACGGGATTAAGGTGATTCGTGATTGGGGTTGGCAGAATAGATATCTAAAATGGAAGTATTACCTTGAATTCATATTACGAACTGCACAGTGCGACATCCGGCACGGTCACTATACGCCGGCAATAGCCTTGTTGGCGCCGGATAATTCGCTTGTCCATTTTCCGGGTCTTGCCGTATCGGAGTTGCTGCTATACCGCTTGAAATGGGCGAGATTTCGGTATCACCGGGCGCATTATATATTTTGCGCAAAATGGGTAAAAGACGAGTTTTGTAAAAAGTATCCCGAGATACCGGATATTAAATTACATGTGTTGTACAATGGCGTGGATGTATGCGCGTTCAAACCAGGCGTTGCAGTTAACCGGAATGAAAAAATTAAAATCTTATGGTACGGCGTGTGGGAGGAGGAAAAAGGAATATTTGACTTGCTGGAAGCAATTCGGCAGGTGGAGCAAAAGCGGGACAATTTTACGGTGAACATAGTGGGCTCGGCCAGCTACGAAGGCGAAACGGTAAAGTCACGGCGAGATGATGTCAGGGTGCATAAGTTGGCCGGAAAGTTGAACACGGTGAACCTTATCGGGCCGATCAAATATCAACAGCTTCCGAAGTACCTTTCAGAGCATCAACTGGGAATATTCCCATCCACCTACCGTGACCCTTTTCCCTTGGTGCCCTTGGAAATGATGGCGGCTGGGCTACCGGTTATTGCTTACGACTTGGGCGGACCAAAGGAAGCTATTGTGAACGGTAAAACCGGTTTTCTGGTCGAAAACAAAAGGCCCGACCTGTTGGCCGGGCGGATTGAATGGTTCCTGGACAACCGGCAGGCCATTGCCGAGATGGGAAAGAATGCCCGGAAACACGTGGAGGATAATTTCAGTTTGGAAATACACGGTAGAAATCTGGTTGGCATCTACCAAAAGATGATGGAACAGCGATGAATAGCCCCTTATTTTCCGTCATAATACCGACTTTCAACCGTCCGGTTATTTTAAACCGTACCTTGGAATATCTTGAAGCCCAGCAGTGCAATTTCCCCTTCGAAGTCATCGTCGTTGACGATCATCCCGTAAACGTTTTGCCAGACCTGGGCTTTGGCAAAGGTAAACGCCAGAATTGGAAACTGATCCGCAACGGCGTTAACCTGGGCCGGGCGGCCACCCGCAACCGGGGCATAAAAGCCGCCGCAGGCGAATACATTCTTTTCATTGACGATGATATCTGGGCCGAGCCGCAGTTATTGCAGGCCCATTACGACAAGCAAAAAGAGATCAGCGGCGGAGTGGTGGTGGGCGCGGTGCCGGTTCATGCCGATATCCCCCACGATCCGGTAAACGAACATTACCGGGGCAGGATGGGGCGGCTGCACTCCCAAATGCAGGCCCAAGCGGATGACCTGCCATACAATTTCTTTTTTACCGGCAATGTATCAGTTCCAAAAGCTAAAATTGTTAAGGCCGGGTTGTTTGACGAGAGTTTTAAAACCTACAGCTGCGAAGATACCGAGCTGGGATACCGGCTTAAAAAATCCGGGTTGCGCTTTGTTTACCAGCCAAAAGCAGCAGGCTGGCATTATAACAATGAGACTTTGGTCACATCCTTGGCGAAGTCGGAGAACTGGGGCAAGTCGACTTGTGTATTTGCCGGGCTTCATCCAGAATTGTCTGAAAATATCTCCGTAGCCGGGATATTGGCGCCGGGAAACACCAAATATCAGGTTTTGTTATACCGGCCGGTTTTGTTTTTCAGCCGGTGCTTGTGCTATGCTTTGCAAAAAATTGGACTTAATAAGTCTGTTATTAATATGCTTGATCATGCTGGTAATTTATATTTTGCCTATGGTATGAAACAAGCTAAAAATAACCAACAATGGAATCGTAAAATATGACAAGCTGCCCTTTATGTAAAAAAACTAAAGTAATATTCATATATTACTTATATGATGATAATAAACTATGTTGGGATAAAACAATATTAGTTCATAAATGTTTGTCTTGCGGGTTGTATTTTTCTGTTATTAATGAAGACCTGCATGAGATTTATAAAAATGATTATTATGTGTTTGATACTATTCGGGAAACGTGTGATAAGGCATTTGCCGAACATTGTTGTTCCTGGCTTGATGATCATATTTCTCTAAGCGGCAAAACACTGCTTGATATTGGGTCTGGCAAAGGTTATTTTTGCGAAACGGCCAAAACAAAAAAAGCACACGTAACGGGGATAGAACCTGTCCCCGTAGCAGCAAAGGAAGCCCATAAAAGAACAGGCATTACGATGCACAATGATTATTTTGAAGATATAAATATCACAACTAAATATGACATTATAACAATGTGGGATGTTTTGGAGCATTTCAATAATCCAAGGTTTATTTTGACTAAAATAAAGAACACTTTAAAACCAAATGGTTTATTGGTCATAAGTGTTCCCAATAAAGGCAGCATATTCTCTTTTATCTCTGGTGCATATTGGAAGGGTTATAATAAATACCATGTATGTCATTATAAATACAAGTTGCTAAAATCTTTGCTTGAATCCTCGGGTTTTGAAATAGTAAAACATGAAACGTTCGACAATAATTTATTATCGCCGGAGGGCTTATTCCGTTTAGGAATTAAAGACAGACTTAAGAACTTAGCCCGTAGGAACAATTATTTACGTACAGCAATCGTTAAACGCAGGGGTGTTATAACGGATCAAAACCTCTTTACAGGCCATAATGATTATTTAATGACAAACAAAAATTGGGTTAGTTCATTATGCGAACGTTTTATACAAAAACTAGAATTAGGTGATCAATTAAGAATTATATGCAAATCAGTAAGGTAAATTCCCCATACAAAGTAAATAGCACTAATGTTTAAATTGCATTACTCACTTAATCTGCTGGTTTGGGCTGTATTATGCAAAGCATTCAAACGTAGCGGAAGAAACATTGATAGCCTATGCCCGGCACATATTCTTGTTATGCTGAACGGGCAGATAGGTGATGTGGTGCAAACTACGCCTGTATTGAGGTCTTTAAAAACAAAATGGCCCAAGGCAGAAATAGATTATTGCGTTTGCAAAAATTCAATGGACGGTTTAACCAATAATCCCAATATACGGCAAATTGTTAAGGCAGATGAATATGGGCCTTGGTCCCTGCTAAAACCAGTGTCTATTATCAAATTAGCGCGTACCCTTAAAAAAAATAACTATGATCTGGCTGTTTGCCTTGGGAATGACGCCACCTATGGAATAGTGGCCAGAATGGCGGGCATAAAATATATAGCCGGCCTGATCGACAAGGAATATAAAAATGCGTTTCTTGATCTTTATGTTTACGCCCCATACAACGAAAAACGGCCGCGGGTTGAGTATTTTAGAATGTTGGGCGAGAGCATAAGGCTTGATTTTGCAAAAGGCCTGTTGCCGGAGGTGTTCTGGACAAAGCAAGATGAGGCGCTTATTGATGGAATAATAAAAGCCCAAAATAAACCGCTGATAGCCATTTTTGCCGGTACCGGGCCAAATGCTTTCAGGCCTTGGGCCAAAAGGTCATGGCCGGTTAAAAACTGGGCGGAGCTTATACAAAAGCTTTTAACAGAATACCCTGATGCCGGTTTTGTTTTATTGGGGCGGGGCGGGGACAGGGAAGTCAACAAAGAAATAATTCTTTCAGCAAAAGCCGAAAATATCTGCGACTTGACCGATAAAACAACATACCCCCAATTGGCGTATGCCTTATCAAAATGCAATTTGCTGGTAAGCACGGATTCCTCACCAGTTTTTGCTGCCGCTGCTGTAAATTGTCCTCTTGTGGTTATGTATGGCCCTGAATGGCCCCAAAGATCGCAGCCGGTTGGCGCACAATACTGGCGCCCGGTTACTATTGACATGGTCTGCCGTGAGTATTGTTGTTCTTTCCCGGCCAAAGCTCCGGTCTGTAATAATGAATGCATGAAAAATATCCCTGCCCAGCAGGTCCTCGAAATGATAAAAACTGTACTTAAATAATACCAATAAATTGTTGAATATGAAATTACCTTGGTTTATCCGTAAATATATTGCCGGTGCAGATAGTTTTAACCGGCATAGCATAGCCGCCAATTTAGGCAGTAATATTGGCGGCTCCACGGCGCTTGATGTGGGCGGCGAAGGCAGTCTGGCCTGGCATATGAAGAAACATAAGGTAACTACCACGAATATCAATAATGGCGGAATAATTTCCAGCGGCCATTCCCTGCCTTTTACGGACAATGCTTTTGACGTTGTATTGTCGTTAGACACGGTAGAACATGTGGAGAAGCATAATAGGCAGGCATTTCTGGCTGAAATGAACCGGGTGGCAAAATTGGGCTTCATTATTTGCGCTCCATTGGGCACGGAAGCCCATATTGTTTATGAAAAACAAATTGTGATGAGTGAGGGGCTTGATCCCGATTCTTTGCTTTATTTAAGGGAGCACATTAAATACGGCCTGCCAACCCCGGAAGAAGTCCGGGAATGGGTCCAATTATTTAACGGCGACCTTTACTATGAAGGCTGTTATGATGACGGCGGTGCCCAAAAACATCAATCAAAATACCTGGCAGCGCTTAAAAATATGATGAATAATATCTTATACGAAAATATGAACCTTAATAAGAACGGATTGAAAAAAATGTATGACGACAGGACCAACCGGTTCTATCTGACGGCCGGCAAGAAACAATAAGTTCCGTGGAACTTGTATATAAAATAGTTAATTATGTAAGCCGGAACCGCTTGTTAAAGGACTGGTTGATCGCGGCGTTTTTTATTATTATCACCGCCAGGTTGGCTTATTACCTGGCTTTTTACCCCGGTTCAAATGTCGCTCCGCTAATAATTGCCGTCATAGTCATAATTCTTACCCTTTACCGTCCGGTGATCGGCATCGCCATTTACTTAGTGGGCTATCCTTTGGTGCCGGGGTCCGCCAGCGTGGATATTGTAAAAGTGGGCATGCTGGCCCTTACCTGTCTGATATTGTTCATCTGGTGGTGGCAGAACATCCGGGATCAACGCAAGCCCTGGCTGCTGCCGGAATACAAATGGCTTTTTATTTTCTTTTTATATCTTGGCCTTTCGCCCCTGCTGGGTCTTAAATACGGCTTCGGCGTTATGGACTGGGCCAGGGACATTGCCCCGCTGCTAAATTTACTGTTGATCCCGGTGTTGGCGGATTATTTTAAGGATAAAAATAACCGATGGCTGTTGTATCTGGTGTTCATTCCTATTGCGGCTGGGATGATGCGCGATATTTTGTTCTTGCTGCATACCTATGGCTTTCCAGCCATGCCGTTTCTGTATTTTATTCCAGTAAGGCTTTCCACTTTTCATCCGGGCTTATTCTTCGGGCTGGGTTTGATACTGTATATTCAAAAAGCGCCCCACAAGCGTCTTTGGCTGTTATTTGTTTTGTTAAGCTTAGGGGTAAGTCTTTTAACGCCTACCCGCACTGTTTGGCTGGCCTTAGGGTTTATGGTTGGCCTGTTGCTGATATTTTATTCCCAGCACCGCCGCAAGGCCGTTATTTTAATTATAGTTATGTTGGCCATCATGGGTTTGGTGATGGCCCGGGGAGGCGGCTCCGGCAGTTATAGAGAACAACAAACCAGCCGCTATCAGCAGTTTTTGGGTTATCAGGCGGACCCCTCGGTCAAGAGCCGATTTGACGAGTTGTACCAAACAATGGACCTTTTCAAATCATCGCCGATATATGGCGTGGGCTTTGGCTACCAGTATCATTTCTGGCGGCACTGGGTGATGGCTTACAAGGGTTCGGGCTATTTTGACACTAACTTTACCCATAACGACATAACAAACTTTGCCGCCAAGGGCGGATTGGCGGGGCTGATCCTGCTGGCCTTGGCTTTGAGGGGGTTACTTAAAGCTATGCAAAAAAAGAGACTGACGGGTTTGGATCCGTTAAGCCGCACCTGGGCCGTCTTTGGGATAATAGCCGTGATCCAGTCGTTTTTCGTGGGGTTGTCCACCCCGGTCTACCAGACCAGGGAGGCAATATTCATATTGGCTGTTATTATCGCCATTTCGTTAAGCTATAATAGTGAGGTTTCCAATGATTGAAAAGCCGGAACTATCCATAATAATCGTAGGCTATGGGGTGTAAAGTAATGGATAATACATATTTGCCAGAAGCAATTTTAAAGAAATTGAACGATACCTTTGCTCAGGATTTATATCCTTTTTCGTGGCGATTAGGCCCTGAACAAACCTTGATTAAACAAGGGGTCTCGATACGTTATTCCGCGATGGCATTGATTGGAATCGCGGCATATTCCAAAATGAATACCATTTATCCATCGAAACAAAACATGGGTCAAATAAGCAAATCGTTGATGAATGAAATAATAACCGTCAATAATGTTGGTGACTTGGGTCTTCTTTTATGGGCCTTATCCCTTTGCGGATCACATTGCAGCGAAGATGTTTATTCCAAACTATTGTCGTTATTAAAGGTTACCAATGATTCTGTTTATAATTATAGTCAAACAATGTGGCTTTCTTGGGTAATCGATGGTTTATGCGCATATTATAGCCAGACTTCGGATCGGGTAATATTTGATCATATCAGAAATGCTGCAAATAAACTCATTAACAATCAAGATAAATCGTCGGGTCTTTTTTATCGCTGTCATTCTTCCAATAAACCCATAGAAACACTTAAATCAAAAATAGCCTTTTTTTCCGATCAAATCTACCCGACACATGCATTGACCAGCGCCTGCTTGGTTACTAATGAGCCTCGGTATCTTAACGCTGCGGAAAAGACCGCCAACCGGCTTATAAACAACCAAGGTTCATTCGGTGAATGGCCTTGGGTATATCATGTGTCTACCGGTGGCGTGGTGGAAACCTATCCCATCTATTCGGTTCACCAGCATGGCATGGGGCCAATGGCATTACGGCGTTTAGGCCAAGCAAATGGTAAAAGCTATGAGGACATCTGTTGTAAATCGGTCAATTGGCTGAACCGTAATGCGATGGGTATTAATATGTTTTCCGGCGCTCACAATCTCGTTTGGAGGTCCCAAAAACGGCGGCATTTTCAACGAGTTCTTACCGGCATGGTCCAAGCCCAGGCAGCGCTAACAGGCCAGTGCCTGCGCTTACCCAACACCCGACTTAAGATCGACTATGAATGCCGTCCCTATGAACTTGGCTGGTTGCTATATGCCGAAAGCCTGAAAAATGAAAAGTAGAATCCTGGCCGCTTTAATAAAAACCCTGGGGTGGGATGCCATTCCCTCCGCATCATTCCAGCATCGCCGTCTGGCCCGTTATCAATTGCTGCCAGCCCCCCTCGGTTCAACCGTTGTCGATATTGGCTGCGGTTCAGGTATGTTGACCATCGAGATGTCAGCACGGAACCCCGGCACCACATTCATCTGCCTTGACCGGAGTCGCAACGATCTTTATCGTGGCAAGGCCCTGGCAGAAAAGCTCCATTTGCATAATATACTTTGGGTTGAAGGCGATGCCGGCTGCCTCCCCTTGTTCCCGGCATCAATCAAACTGGCGATGGCCAGCTATATAGTCGTAGATTTTGGAAATAGCATTTTCTCGGCTGTATCCGAATGGGTCGGCCATATAGCGCCATCAGGCTGGCTCCTGATTGAAACGCCCCTCGCCTCACCGACGCAGTATCTATTTCGTATTCCGCTCGTTCGCACTTTGGTCAAGCGGTATGTAGATCCATGTGATGGATTTCCCCCCGAGTGGCTGGAAGCGGCATATTTTAATAATAAATTAGGCAACATTAAAGCAATCGAGATGTTCAAAGGCATTGGCGCCTTAGCCAGAGAGTTGCATTATCTGCTAATGTCCATCCACCCGTTCTTGGCGGAGGCTTTCTACGCCCCACTGTTATTGCTGATGCGCACCGACCGATGGTTCGGGGGGCGGGGAAATGCCATCGTAGTTATTGGCAGAAAAGGAATACGGGATGTTGGAACCTGATCTTTCAGTCATTATTGTAAGCTACAATGTGCGGGAACTGCTGAAGGCTTGCATCCGTTCCGTATACGATGGCTGTGGCAACCTGAACACCGAAATTATCGTGGTTGATAATGCTTCCATTGACAGATCGGCCGAGATGGTCAGAACGTTTTATCCCAAGGTCAAACTTGTGTCCACTGCCGACAACCGTGGTTTTGCCGCAGCCAACAATCAGGGGTATAAAATTTCCACCGGCGGATACATACTTTTGCTTAATCCCGATACTATAGTCAAACCAGGCGCAATCAAAACAGTGTTGGAATTTATGAAAACCACACCAAAGGCTGGCTTGGCGGGGTGCCGTATGATTGACGGTGACGGCGGTTTGCAGATGTCCATCAGACGCATGCCCTCAATAAGTGATAATATTTTGCAGGCTTTGTTTCTGGACAAATTATTTTTCCCAGAAAATAAAAAAGAAATTTATTACCATAGTAAACCATTTAAGATCGGCTTTCCCGACGGGGCATGCATGATGGTCCGGCGTAGTGCTCTAATGGATATGCCATTGCTGAACGAAGAATATTTCATGTATGCCGAGGAAAAGGACTTGGCCTGGCGGCTTAATAAGAATGGCTATCATTGTTATTTTGTGCCGGGGGCGGAGATAGTACACTATGGCGGAAAAAGCACCGATCAGACGGCACTGCCAATGTTTTTGGAGCTGCAAAAAAGCCAGATAAGATATTATAAAACACACAACACACCAGCCAAAGCTTTTGTTCTTTGCACCAGTTGGTGGCTGGTCCTTTTCACCCGGTTTTTGTCTTCGACACCTTTTGTCCTGCTGGGCCGTACACACAAGGCAAAACTGTTCTACAATGCCCTTTTGCATTATCCCAAATATTTATGAATATCATTGCCGAATAGATGAAAAACTTATCCAAAATAATCCAGACTTTGGCATCCCGGCCGTTTTATATTGTTAAGTACGGTGGGGAAACGGTTGTATTTTTTGTTAATTATTTATTCTCAAAAATACGAATAAATAAAAACATTAAAACCGGCAAAAATCTTCACATATTAAATCCCTTTTGCTTTAAGGTAGAATTGCCGGATGCGCAAATAACGGTGGGCGATGACTTTACTGCCTATTACCGATGTTCATTCAATGTCTGGGGCAAGGGCAAAATATTATTCGGCAACTGCTGCTCCATCGGCAGCGGCACTAAAATAGACTGCCGGGAAGCCGTCACCATCGGTAACCATGTTCTTATCTCCTGGGATGTTTTGATAGCCGATTATGACCCGCATCCCATTGAGCCTGACCTTAGGGTGCAGGAGATGGAATACTCCCATTACATGACATTTCCCAGGTTCTCCAAAAAGGCTCCCCCGGTTTTCGATCGGTCAGCCTATCAATTCAGGTCCAAGCCGGTGGTGATAGAAGATAACGTCTGGATCGGCGCCAGGGCAATAATCATGAAAGGCGTAAAGATAGGATATGGTTCAATAATAGCGGCGGGTGCGGTGGTAGCAAAAGACGTACCTCCATATTCCATTGTTGCGGGAAATCCGGCTGTTGTAGTAAAAAATATCGGGCAAAATAATGCTTAAAGGCCGCGACATCATCTGCTTCTCCAACGACTGGCAGCAGGACCCGCTCTCCAAACATCACATCATGAGCCGGCTGGCAAAGCAAAACAAGGTGTTGTGGATAAATTCCATCGGTCTGCGCAACCCTACTGCAACTCGGATGGATGTCATCAAAGGGTTCACAAAAATAAAGAACTTTTTCACCAACCGGCTGGAAAAAATAACCGGCAATCTATCCGTTCTCAACCTGCTGGTATTGCCTTTTCACGGCAACAGCCTGACCAATAAAATAAATAAACGCCTGCTGGTCAGCCAGGTGCGGTTTTATAAGAACAAATTGGGTTTTAATAAACCCATCTTATGGTCGTTCCTGCCCAATGCCGAGAGCGCTTTCGGCCAGCTGGATGAAGAACTGTCGCTCTATTACATCACCGATGATTTTACCAAGTTCACCGGACATCCCGCCCGGGCCATTGCCGTGATGGAGGAGCGTTTGATCGGCCAGGCGGACCTGGTGATCGCCTCAGCCCGAAACATAGTGGATATCAAGGGCAAAGGCAAGAACATACATCTGATCGGTCACGGGGTGGACCACCAGCATTTCAGCCGGGCGTTGGAAATGACAAGCAAAGACTGGCCGGAAGACGTCAAAAACATTAAAAAGCCCATAATAGGATTCTACGGCGAGATCAACGACTGGCTGGACCTGGAAATGCTGCGCCGGGCGGCGGAGCTTAAGCCCGAATGGTCGTTTGTGCTGGTGGGCCGGGTGGCGGTGGAGGTGGGGGACATCAGTTATCTTGCCGGGCTAAAGAACGTACATTTGACCGGCCAAAAAAAGTTCGATCAACTGCCGGCCTACTGCGCGGCCTTTGACGTGGGGCTGATCCCCATGAAGCTGAATGACCTGACCGTCTGCGTGAATCCCTTAAAACTTAAGGAATACCTGGCGGCCGGACTGCCGGTGGTCTCGGCCCGCCTGCCCGAGGTTCTGGCCTACCGGGATGTGGTAAAATTTGCGGACACAGCGGAAGAACTGATAAAAGCTGTGGACGAGTTTTTGATTCAGGATAGGGAACAAATAAAGCATACCCTCAGCCAATTGGTGGCCTCCGAGAACTGGGACGACAAGGTGGATGAGATATCCGGACTGATCGAAAAAGCTTTGAATGAAAGAACCGATGACTAAAAAACGAATAGTGATAGTGGCCGGGGCCCGGCCCAATTTCCCCAAGGTGGCGCCGCTGATCAAAGCCTTCGCCAGATTGGCTGCGGGCAGGAGGCCGGAGATCATCCTGGTGCACACCGGCCAGCACTACGATTATAAGATGTCCCAGGTGTTCCTTGACGAACTGGGCCTGCCCAAACCGGACCATTACCTGGGGGCCGGCCCGGGAACCCATGCCCGGCAGACCGCTGATATCATGAGAGCCTTCGAGCAGGTCCTGCTGAAGACCAGGCCCCAGCTGGTGATGGTGGTGGGCGACGTCAATTCCACCCTGGCCTGCGCCCTGACCGCCCATAAGATGGGGATCAAGGTGGCACACGTGGAGGCGGGCTTAAGGTCTTATGACCGGACCATGCCGGAGGAGGCCAACCGCCTGCTGACCGACCATCTTTCCGATTATCTTTTCGTCTCCTGCCCCGAAGGGACAGCCAACCTGAGAAAAGAGGGGATCGAAAACAAGAAGATATTTCCGGTGGGCAACGTGATGATAGACACCCTGGTGGAAAAGATCCCCAGCGCCAAAAAAAGCAGGATACATAAAAAACTAGGTTTGAAAAAAGCCAAGGGTATAAAACCGTATTGTCTGGTCACCTTGCACCGGCCGTCCAACGTGGACGACGGCGCCCGGCTGAAGAACATCCTGAAGGATCTTGCCGAAATATCCAAGGATCTGGCGGTGGTCATGCCACTGCATCCCCGCACCAAGATGAATATTGATAAATTCAAGCTGTTGACGCATCTTAAAAATAAAAACATCATCTGCCTGGGGCCATTGGGTTACACCGATTTTCTGGCCTTGGAGATGTCGGCCCGCTTGGTGATCACCGATTCCGGTGGCATCCAGGAGGAGACCAGCTTTTTGGGCGTGCCCTGCTTCACCATCAGAAAAAACACCGAACGCCCGGTGACGGTGAAACTGGGCAGCAATATCGTGGCTGGCATCGCACCCCATGCCCTGCTGAAGGCCTGGAACAAGAACAAGGGCAGAATAATGAAAGCGGCCAGGCCCGGCAAATGCAGAATACCGCTGTGGGACGGGAAGAGCGCCGGACGGATCGTAAAGATAACGGTCGATGGTTTATAAAATGCCGCCATTTGTATCAATAATCCTTCCCGTTCGTAATGAAGAGAAATTTATAATTCCTTGTCTGCAATCAATATTTCTTCAAGATTATCCTTCTGATAAATTTGAAGTAATTATTATAGATGGCCGATCCGATGACTCTACGATTGACAGCATCGCTGAATTCAAAATTCAAAATCCCAAATCCAATATTATAGTTCTGGACAACCCCAAAAAAGTTGTCAGCGCCGGGCTTAATATTGGATTCAAGGCCGCCAAGGGTGACATCATAATTCGAATGGACGCCCACGCCGCGTACGGCCGGGATTATATCAGCCAATGCCTGGCTGCCCTGGAAAAAAGCGGCGCGGCCAACGTGGGCGGGCCGGCCCTGGCCCTGCCGGGGGGACAGGGTGCACTGGCAAATGCAATTGCCCTGGCCCATTACAGCCCCTTCGGGCTGGGCGGCGGGCAATTCCGCAACCCCGGGGCCGAGGGCTTTGTGGAGACGGTCTGGCCGGGATGCTTCCGCCGGGAGGTATTCGATAAGGTGGGCTATATTGACGAACGGCGCACCCGCACCGAGGACCTGGAGTTCAACACCCGTCTCAGAATGGCCGGTTATAAAATATTCATTACGCCGCTGATCAGGGCTTACTATTATTGCCGGACCACACTCTGGGAGACCTGGCGCCAGCGCTGGGCTGACGGCTACGAGATCACGCACTTTCTGCCGGACAACCCCAAGGCTCCGCGTCTGCGGCACTTCGTGCCGCTGATCTTCATCGGCTCGCTGATCCTGCTGTTCTGGCTGTCCTGGCTGTCGGCCGGGGGCTGGGGATACCGGGTGTGGGGACATGGGGCCGGGGCCAACTTTTTGATCCGGGGCCTCAAGGACCTGGGTCTGGTCAAACTGCCGGGCATTTTCAGCCTGAAGGTTTGGTGCTGGAACCTGCTGTTCATCCGTCTGCTGGTACTGGAGCTGGGGGCCTACTTCACCGTTATGGCATTGGCGGTAGGGCAGGTGGCTTTGAGCGAAAAGCGGAAAGCGAAAAGCGGAACGGCGCAGTTTAAAGAAGGACAATCGATACACAATAGTGATACAATGAGCAAACAATTGTATGACAATGGCAACACAATCGTATCCCAACCGTATCACAATGATATAGCTTCCCTGCTATTGCTTCCAATCGTCTTTATGACCCTGCATTTTTCCTACGGGCTGGGCTCGATTTGGGGGCTGGTCACTTTAGCGGGCTGGGCGAAGAAGCGAAACAATGTTTGAGGAGCCGGGCGGGGTGCGCGGCGATGTTTGGAGCGTTTGAAACGGGTTGAAAAAGTTACTCAGAAAATCATATTAATCAGCGTTAATCTGCGTCCCAAAGTAAAAAAGCATTAACGTCTCTGAGCCTCTGCGTCTCTGCGGTGAAAGAAGACGGTAGACAGTAAACAGGAGACAGTAGACGGTAGTTAAAAGCTATAAAGTTCAAAGTTCAAAGCTGAAAGAAAAACCCTTTGTACCCTTTGCGTCTTTGCGGTTAAAATAAGTTTAAAGCCTCTGTGTTCTTGAGAACCACTGGTAAAAATAAAATGAGTGAACCCCGAAAAAGCGGGGGTGCCCTTTGTGGTTAAACCAGTAGTAAAGTAATAAAGATTTCGTGTGGTTTAGTGTATCCTTCGATCCGCCTTAGGCGGACTCAGGACAAGTTTTCGTGGGAAAAAAGCGGGGTTGCGTTCTGTGGTTAAAACCGTGATAACAGCGGCCTATTGACAAATGGACAAAACCCCAATATAATGGACATATATCCATTATAAAGGACATATATGAAGAAAGACAATAACTTTTTGTTCTGGGAAAGCGCTCTGCAGAAAGTGCTGTTATACCTGGCGCGTCATTCCCAAACCGAGTTTTACGGTCGGGAAGCGGCTGTCAGGTCCGGAGTGGGCAAAAGCGCCGCCAATTATGCTTTAAGACGGCTGGCGGATTTGGGCTGGGTAACAGTCCGGTCCAGCGGCCGCATGAAGCATTACCGGGCGGTTCCGGATCATCCGGCGGTCTGTCAGGTGAAAATAACCGACACCGTTATGGGGCTGGAGGGGTTTTTGAAAAAACTGCGGCCCCTGGCCGTTAAGATCGTACTTTACGGCAGTGCCGCATTGGGTCAGGATCAGGAAGACAGCGATGTGGATGTGATGGTCATATCCAATCAGCCGGATGCGGCCCGCCGGGCGGCGCTAATCTTTGCGCCGAAAATCCAAACCGTAGTCAAGGATCCGGTGGAGTGGGCTGGAATGCAGAAGAGCGGTGAAATATTTTACCGGGAAATAGAACGGGGGATCATGCTGTGGCAGAAAATGTAAACCCGGAATACCGGGAATGTTTGGAAAAAGGGCGGTTGAAAAAATTTCCCCAGGCGGCCGGGCTGGCGCCGGCCGAGCTGGAGCAGGCGGCGGCGGATCTTATTACCGCCCGGCAGAGCCTGGCCCAGGGAAACCATAAATGGGCTTCTATACAGGCTTATTACTCCATGTTTCATGCCGCCCGGGCTTTGGTGTACAAGGCCGGATTGCGCGAAAGAAGCCATCACTGTCTGCAGTATGCGCTGCGGGAATTATACGTTAAAACCAAACAGCTCGATGTACGGTTGGTGGAATCGCTGCAGCTGGCAAAGGTGCTCAGGGAAAATGCCGATTATTATGGAAGGTTTTCTCCGGACAGCGCTGGTAAACTGGTCAATGATGCAGAAGAATTTCTGACTGCCGCTAAAGAGTTGATTGCCTGAGTTTGACAAAACTTTGAAAACATCGGGGTTCTGCCCGCAAAACAAGCGAAAAATCGCTAAAAACCAATAACTATATTTTAATATTTAGCGTAGTTTCGTGTCTTTCGGTGGGAAAAGAAAAAGCCCTTGTGTTCTCCGTGGCTTTGTGTGAGTAAAGAAACTTGGATTGCTTCACTTGCCGGGCACCGGTGCCTTCTCGCAATGACTGTTCCCGTTAAAGTAAAACCCTTTGTGTTTTCGAGAACCACTGGTAAAAATAAGATGAGTGAACCCCGAAAACCTGTCCGCCGCAGTCCGCCTTAGGCGGACGCAGGAGGAAGCGGGGGTGCCCTTTGTGGTGAAACAAGTTTAAAGCCTCTGTGCCTCTGAGTCTCTGTGGCCAAAGTTCCCCATCAACCATTAACCAACAACTAACGTCCGACAATCAAACATGCTGAACTATCTGATCGTACTGATAACCGCCCTGGTGGCCACCCTGCTGTTCCTGCCCCTGGCCATGATCATGGGCCGGCGGATGGGCATCTGGGACCACCCCGACGAGCTGGGGATGCACCACAACTCCACCCCCCGCAGCGGAGGCATTGCAATGGTCTTCGGGATCTGGGTGGCCCTGGAGGTCTGCTGGATGCTGCCGCAGCTGGAGATGGGCGGGCGCCAGCTGGCGGCCATGGGGATCGGCAGCCTGGGTCTGTTCGTGATCGGCCTGCTGGACGACCTGAGTGAGATCAAACCGCATGTCAAGGCCATCGGGCTGGCGGCGGCCGGGCTGGCGATAATGCTGGTATCTAGGCACATCAACCTGACCGGCTATGAGCGGCTGGACTTCGTGCTGGGGATCTTCGTGCTGATAGCCGGGGCCAACGCCCTGAATTTCCTGGACGGCCTGGACGGCCTGGCCTCAGGCTTGACGGCCATAGCCAGCCTGGGGTTTCTGGGTCTGGGCCTGCTGGCCGGGGATGTGGTCCTGGCCTGCTGGGCGGCCATCCTGGCCGGGGTCGCTTTGGGTTTCTGCAGCCGCAACTTTCCGCCGGCCTCCATTTTCATGGGGGACTCCGGCAGCCTGGTGCTGGGGGGGATACTGGGCTGGATGTTCCTGCTGTTGGGTTCGCACGGCCCGTCCTATCTGGCTGCCGCATTCATCTTGCTATCATGGCTGATCATTGATACCGGGCTGGCTATAATCCGAAGGGCCTTTTTGCATCACGATATCTTCACCGGAGACCGCCGCCACGTTTACGATATGATGTACCAAAAATATCACTCGGCCTGGAAGGTGAACGGCATCATGTATTCCATTCAGGTAATATTGGTGATGCTGGCGCTATCCACCAGGGGTGTTTCTTTATGGATCCCCCTGGCGCTGGCCGCTGCGCTTTGGTTGGCCATCATCGGCTGGATGATAAAGCTGGGGATGTTCGCCCCGCCCGATCCAGGGGAACAGGGCCGGCCGGCCCTGCCCGAGGTGGAGGACATGGACCTGGATAAGGGGATGGATGGATGACCGGCAGTTTATAAAGTTGAAAGATTAAAAGTCTGTCACACTGAGAAGACTTGCCTGCCTGACTGGCTGAATGTGTGAGGTTAAAAGATTGCCACCCGTTCGGCCTGGCGGTCGGGTAGAGACCTCAGGGTGACTCCTGTATAAAGTAAAAATTCTTTGTGGCCTTTGTGGTGAAACAGTAGTAAAGTAATAAAGAAGTAAAGATTTCGTGAAGTTTAGTGTATTTTGTGGGAAAACCTTTGTGTGAGAAAAAACGACTGGATTCCCGATGCCTCGGGAATGACAACAGGGGATTGCTTCACTTCGGGAGCAATTCAAGGTGCTGGGCTCAGTGCAGGCTCTTGTCAACCAACGGTGGTTTCTCGCAATGACTACTCATTAATAAAGCCTAAAGAATAAAAGTCTCTGCGTCTCTGCGGTAAAGAAATAAGTTCAAAATATTTTAAGGAAGCTATATGATCAAGCTGGCAAACCCCGACATCACCTCAAAAGAAATTGCTGCCGTGGTCAAGGTGCTGAAGTCCGGCACCCTTAGCCTGGGGCCGGAGCTGGAGGCTTTCGAGAAAGACTTTGCCCGTTACGTGGGCCGCAAATACGCCCTGGCGGTGTCATCGGGTACCGCCGGGCTGCATATGGCGGCAAATGCCCTGGGCATCGGTCCGGGGGATGAGGTAATCACCTCGCCCTATTCCTTTATCGCCTCGGTCAACTGCATCCTTTACCAGCGGGCCAAGCCGGTGCTGGCCGACATCGATCCAACTACTTTCAATCTTGATCCCCAGCAGGCGGCGGCCAAGGTCAACTCCCGCACCAAAGCCCTGCTGGCGGTGGACATCTTCGGGCTGCCGGCCGATTATAAAAAGCTGAATGCCCTGTGCCGGAAGCACAACCTGGAACTGATCGAGGATTCCTGCGAGGCGCTGGGGGCTAGGCATCACGGCCGGATGGCCGGCTCCTTTGGAAAAATATCGGTGTTCGGCTTCTACCCCAACAAGCAGATCACCACCGGCGAGGGGGGGATGGTGCTGTGCGACGATCCCAGGATACACCGGCAGATGGCGGCCCTGCGCAACCAGGGGCGCAGCTCCATGGGCGGCTGGCTGGCCCATCATATATTGGGCTACAACTACCGGATGTCGGACATCAGCGCCGCCCTGGGGAGGGTCCAGCTGGCTCGCCTGCCGGCCATGCTGGAACGGCGCCGGAGGGTGGCCCAAAATTATAAAAAGCTGTTCGCCCGGCACCTGCCGGAGTTCACTGTCCTGCAGGACGTGCCCGGAGTTGAGCGCAGTTGGTTCGTGTTCGCAGTGCTGGCGCCGCCTAACCTGAAGGGCAAAAAGCGCGACCATTTGATCAAAGGCCTGCAGAGGTCCGGTATCCAGTGCGCCCATTATTTCCCGGCCCTGCATCTCCAGCCGGCCCTGAGATCACTGGGATACAAAAAGGGCGATTTTCCGGTGGCCGAGGATGTGGCCAGCCGCAGCCTGGCCCTGCCGTTCCATCACAAGCTGACGGGGGCCGATCAGATCAGAATTGTGGAGACCATCAGGCGGATCATCTAATCAGTTTATAAAGTATAAAGTTCAAAGAACCAGGAAGAATACAGAAGATAGAATTTAGAATATAGTTGACATTGAACATTGGTTTAAAGAATAAAATCTTTGCGGCCTTTGCGTCTTTGCGGTTCAATAACCATGGATTCCTGTCTGCACAGGAATGACAATATGGGATTGCTTCACCTGTTCAGCGTTAGGTCTTCTCGCAATGACGTTCCCTTCATAAGGGCAAGCCTCTGTGTCTTAGTGTCTTTGTGGTTAGGGTTCCCAAATAACAAAAACCATCAACCAACAACTATCGTCAATGAAACGCATTCTGATCATCTCGGCCTCGGCCGGCTCCGGCCACACCGCCGCTGCCCGGGCCCTTGAACAGTGGCTGGGAACGGTCCAGCGCTATCCCGATGAGTTCCAGGTGACTCATATAGACATCCTGCAGTTCTCCACCATGCTCTACAAAAAGGTCTACCGGGACGTCTATCTGTACCTGGCCAGCAAGCAGCCCCTGCTGTACGGCTACATCTTCTCCACCTCCGACCGGCTGAAACGGGAGAAAAAACCCGATTTTCTGCGCCGCTTCATGGATAACATCAACGCCCTCAAGTTCACCGAATTCATCAAAGAAACGCCCTGGGATGTTATCGTCACCACTCACTTTTTGTCCTCCCAACTGCTGGCCGACCTGAAGGTAAAGAAGAAAATATTCTGCCCACTGGTGACGGTGGTCACCGATTACGGCCTGCATTCCTACTGGATCAACCAGGAATGCGACTATTATATTGTGGCTAATTCTGCCAGTCAGCACCACCTGAGCGCCATGGGCATCCCGCCGGAGCGGATCCATAATTTCGGAATCCCGGTGCTGCCGGTTTTCTCCCAGAAAAAAGGCCGACCGGCACTGAAAAAGGCGCTGGGGCTGGTGCCGGTCCTGCCTGCCGTCCTGTTGTTGTCGGGCGGATTCGGAATCAACCTCATCGAGCGTATTGTGGCCGACCTGGGTCGGGTCAAGAAAAAATTCCAGCTGGTGGCCATCACCGGGAACAACCGCAAAATGCTGCAAAAACTTCAGGCGTTGGCTCCCTTGATGCCTTTCCATCTTTTGCCGGTGGGCTACACCGACCGGATGGACCAGTACATGGCGGCCTGTGACCTGGTGATCAGCAAGCCCGGCGGGCTCACCACCGCCGAGGCCATGTCCATGGGGTTGCCGATGATCGTTATCAACCCCATCCCCGGGCAGGAGGACATGAACAGCGACATGCTGCTGGAGGGCGGGGCGGGAGTCAAGGCCATGCATCCGGTGGATGTCAGCTACAAACTGGAGATGGTGCTGGGCACTCCGGGCCGTCTGCAGCAGATGAAGAAGGCGGCCAAAAAACTGGCTAAGCCCAGGGCCGGATATATGGCGGCGGATTTCATCGCCCAGCTGACCCGGGAACAGAATTTTTAGGGGTCGGGCATCAGTATAAAGTTTAAAGCTTAAGGTCGAAAGAATAAAAGCTTGTCACACTGAGAAGACTTACCTTGCCTGGCTGGCTGAATGTGTGAAGATAAAAGGTTGTCACCCATTCATTCTGCCGGGTGGGAAGATCCCTCAGGGTGACAATGGTAGGCGCGTCATCCTGAGGGTGGCAATCATTTTTCTAGCGAAGGATCTGCGCCGGGGGATAGAGATTCTTCGGTTTGACGGGCAGGCGTGCCGGACTCAGAATGACGATACGTCCTTTCAAAGTCTAAAGTTTAAAGAATATAAGCCTCTGCGTCTCTGCGGTAAAAAGCCTTGGTGGTCCTGGGTGAGAAAATATCCATGGCGGGAAAATATCAATCAACTGATCGGAAAAATATTATGAACAAGATCAAACGCATCGGCCTGCTGACCGCCGGGGGCGACTGTCCCGGCCTTAACGCGGTGATAAGGGCGGTCACAAAATCCGCGGTCAACGACCACAATATGGAGGTTATCGGGATCGAGGACGGCTATGCCGGGCTGATCGAGGGGCGGTTCCATCAGCTTAAATGGAACGATGTCTCCGGCATCCTGCATACCGGCGGCACCATCCTGGGAACCTCCAACCGGGACAACCCCTTCAAATATCCGGTCAAGAAACCTGACGGGGAGCTGGGGTTCATAGACGTGTTCGACAAGGTCAGCGAAAATATCAAAAAGCTTCATATAGAGGCCATCATCGCGGTGGGCGGGGACGGCACCATGGCCATCACCTCCCAGATGATGGAGCGGGGCGTCAAGGTGGTGGGGGTGCCCAAGACCATCGACAACGACCTGGCGGCCACCGACGTCACCTTCGGCTTCGACACGGCGCTGGTCACCGCCACCGAAGCCCTGGATAAACTGCATACCACCGCCATGTCCCACCACCGGGTGATGATCATGGAGACCATGGGGCGCTACGCCGGCTGGATCGCCCTGTACTCCGGAGTGGCCGGCGGCGGCGACATCATCCTGATTCCAGAGATACCCTTCAAACTGGAAAGCATCTGCCGCACCGTGCTGGAGCGGGGCAGCAAGGGCAAGCGCTTCTCCATCATCGTGGCGGCCGAGGGGGCCAAGCCGGAGGGCGGGCAGATGGTGGTCCAGAAGATCGTCAAGGAATCCACCGACCAGCTGAGGCTGGGCGGTATCGGCCAGCAGCTGGCCGGGCAGATAGAGGAACAGACCGGCATCGAATGCCGGGTGACGGTGCTGGGGCACCTGCAGCGGGGCGGCAGCCCCTCGGCCTTCGACCGGATACTGGGCACCCGCTTCGGGGTCAAGGCGGTGGAGCTGGTAGCCGGGGGGCAGTTCGGCCGGATGGTGGCCCTAAAAGGGCTGGCGGTGGAGTCGGTGCCGCTGGAGGAGGCAGTGGGCGGTTTGAGGCTGGTTAGCCCGGACTCCGAGGTGATCCGGGCCGCCCGTTCGGTGGGGGTCAGCTTCGGGGATTGAGGAGACGCTTTTACCGCTAAGACACCCCCGCTTTTTCGGGGTTCACTCATCTTATTTTTACCCGTGGTTCTCAAGAACACAAAGGTTTCTACCAAAATATAAAGTTCGTTAAATTACATTCAATGACCATGATGTTGCGCTCAGCATTAATCATACTGATCATAGTCTTTCTTTCCGATCCGACTATAGCGGCCGACAGCGGGGAATCATACGATTATCTTTTGGTCCTGCCCTTCCAGCATAACTACTACCAGCCGATAGACGCCACGGCGCTGGGGCAGGGCAACGGCCTCGATTTTGCATCTGGCGCAGCCGCCCTGTTCGGCAACCCGGCCGGGATCGCCTGCCCAGGCAGATATCAGCTGATCATGTCGGCCTCCAATCTCTCCGCGGGGCGCAGCTCATTAGCGGTATCCACCGACGGCTCCCCGGCCCTGCCTTCGGCCGCGGCCATCCGATTAAAATGGCAGACCAATGATTTCGCTTTGGGCTGGCGGCGGGCCATGGATGCGAACTTGCGCTTCCCCGATATGCTGGACCCGGAAATAATAGATAGGGCCGGACTGTCATTGGAACAATATGCCGCAGGATGGTCGCTGTCGGCCATAAAGAATTTTACTCTGGGGATCTCCGTCAGCCTGACTCGTTTTGATTTTAAATGGGACGGCCCGGCGGGACCGCTGGCCGACGGGCGGGGGACGGCCCCGGGCTTCTCGGCCGGAATGTCGGCCGACCTGGGCCAGGACTTCTTCTTTTCGGCCGGATTCAGGAGCAAGACCGAAATGTCGTGCTATACCACATTCTACGGGGATTCAATAAGAGATCAACTGAAGCTGGCCGGGGCCATTCCCCCCACCAGCTGGCTGAGCATCGCCTACACCCCGGAGCCGGGCTTTGAGGCTCATGCCGGAATGGAGCTGGCCGGATGGCACCTGGTGTCGTCGGGATACCTGGAGCAGATGGATTATCATCTGGGCTGCCGGATAGAGTTGATCGAGGGCCGGCTGGATGCTTTGGCCGGAAGCTACAGCCTGCGGCACCCTCTGGATCCTTACCTGCGGCGGTACGATCCCCACCTGCAGGACCTGTATTTTCTTACAGGTGGGCTGGCCTGCCGCTATGGCCCGCTGAGGCTGGTCTGTTCGGGGGCCACCAGCCAGCCGCTTTCCGGGAAGGGGCTGAATCAAAATATATTATCTGTTAGTATTGAATATCAAGCTCAGCCATGATATAAATGATTAGTTACTAATAAGTCAAATTCTATGCAAAATGTATAGAATATTTTTTGACAGGATTTACAGGATGAACAAGATTTTGCATAACAGTCAATTACAAAATGTTAAATCCGGTAAAGCATGTTAATCCTGTCTAAGTTTGTTTCCGGCCTGTCCGCCTCTGGCGGGCTTGTCCGGGTTAGGAGGATCGTCATGAATAACCGCATAAGATTTGATTACAATAACCTGATGGCCGACCGGCTGGGGGCATACGGCCTCAGCCAGGCCGGGCTGGAAACATCCGGCCGCCTGGCGGCCCAAGCCAGCCAATGGTTCTATGCCAAACGTGAGGCCGGGAAGATGGATTTCTTCGACCTGCCGGACACCAATCAGCATTTAAAAGCCAGCCTGAAGATGGCGGCAAAGTGCAAGGGGAAGTACCACGATCTGGTGGTGCTGGGGATTGGAGGCTCGGCCTTGGGAACCATCGCCATCCACTCGGCCCTCAATCCGCCTACCTATAATTTACAGGATAAAAAAACTCGTCGGGGGCGGCCCCGGCTGTGGGTGCTGGACAATGTGGATCCGGAAAAACTGAAGGCGGTGCTGTCTCTGCTCAAAGCCAAGAAGACCCTGGTCAACCTGATCAGCAAGTCCGGCACCACCGCCGAGACCAGCGCCCAATTCCTGTGGATCCGGCAGTGGCTGATCAAAGGCGCGGGCAAGAGCTGGTCAAAGAATATGGTGGTCACCACCGATCCGGCCGGCGGGATCATGCGGCAGATCGTGAACCGGGAGAAGCTGTCCAGCCTGGAGGTGCCCTCCGGGGTGGGCGGGCGGTTCTCGGTGCTGACGCCGGTGGGCCTGTTTCCCCTGGCCATGGCCGGGGTGGACATCAAATCCCTGCTGGATGGCGCCAACCAGCTGCGTAAGATGACCCTGAATGAGAACCCCTGGAAGAACCCGGCCCGGCTGTATGCCCTGACTCAATACCTGCTTTACCAAAAGGGCTGCCGGATCAATGTGATGATGCCCTATTCCGACAGCCTGTACCCGATGGCCGACTGGTTCCGGCAGCTGTGGGCCGAAAGCCTGGGCAAGAGGCTGGACAATAAAAATCAGACGGTGGAGACCGGCCCCACCCCCATCAAGGCCCTGGGGGCCACCGACCAGCACTCCCAACTGCAGCTGTATATCGAAGGCCCCCGGGACAAGGCGATCACCTTCCTGAGGGTCGAAAAGTTCCGCAATGACATAATCATTCCCAAGGCTTACCCCAAGGTCGCTGATATATCCTACCTGGGTGGAAAAACTTTCGGCCAGCTGCTTAATGCCGAGGCCCGGGCCACAGCCATGGCCCTGGCCAAGAACGGCCGTCCCAACTGCAGTTTCATCATTTCGGAGATAAGCCCCCGGACCATCGGCCAGCTGATATTCCTTTTGGAGACCGCCACCGCTTACGCCGGAGGGCTGTTCGGGATCAACCCCATGGACCAGCCGGGGGTGGAGGAGGGCAAGCGTTATACCTACGGTCTGATGGGCCGGGCGGGGTTCGAGAACCGCAAGGCCGAGGTGGAGAAATTCGAGGCTGGGAATTCAAAAAAATATATTGTGTGATAAATATTTTATGAACCCAGAATATAGAATACGGAATTTAGAATATTGTTGTAAAAATCCAGCATTCAATACCAGACGGGGAAGGGCTACAGTGATGCTTGTAAATAAAAATATCATCAGATCAATCTTGGCGATAATTTCAGGATTGGCCTTGCTGGTCGGCTGCGTCCACCGGGGCCGGCCGGAAGTTTCGATTCCGAACATCTCTGCTGTTGCTCCCGACAGTTTTCAGTTGAAGCGGGAGACATTGCAGCAGGCTATAGATTCCCTCCTGTCCGACAGCCTGCTGTTCCAGGCCAACCTGGCGGTGTACATCATCTCCCTGGATCCGGAGCGGGAGATCTATTCCCTGAACCATTCCAGCCTGATGATGCCGGCCTCGGTCAACAAGCTGTTCGTTACTGCGGCGGCCTATCGCCAGTTGGGTGTCAATTACAGGTTTCAGACCTCGATCTACGGCGACAGCATCGACAACATGGGAAGGATAAAGGGGGACCTTTATCTGAAGGGCTTCGGCGACCCGGAGCTGAAGACCGCCGACCTGGAGGCGCTGGCCTACCGCCTGAGGGTCATGGGGCTGAAACAGGTGTCCGGGGATCTGATCGCCGATGCCGGCCATTTCGACACCACCAGCTTCGGCTACGGCTGGATGTGGGACGAGGGCCCGTACGCCTACAACGCCCCGGTCTCGGCCCTGTCGCTGAACCGCAACACCTTCGAGATCGGCCTGCGTCCGGGAGCCCGGCCGGGAAGGAAACCGCGGGTGGAGCTCAATCCCCGAACGGCCTATCTGTCCATTGATAACAAAGCGATCACCATAAAGGCCGGGAACAAAGCCAGGATCAAGGCCGACCGTTCTTTTATCGGAGCCGGCGATCTGGTCAGCATCACCGGTACCATGGCAGCCGATGAGGGCATCAATTATCTGGTCCGGACGGTCACCAATCCCGCCCTGTACTGCGGCACGGTCTTCCGGGAGGCATTGGCCAGAAATGGCATCAAGATAGCCGGAACGGTCAGGGCCGGCGCCACGCCTTCGGAAAAACCTGAATTGACCTGGCATGTCTCGCCGCCGCTGTATCAGATAATCCGCGGCATGAACAAGGAGAGCGATAATTTTACCGCCGAGATGATCTTCCGCCAGCTGGGCAACGGACAGGATTCCCTTTCGCCTGATCCGGCAAAAAATAATAAGTTGACAGAGATGTTGAAAAACATGGGCTTTGGCGAAGAAAGCTTCCGGATTGCCGACGGCTCCGGCCTGTCGCGCTACAACCTGTGCTCGGCCGAGCAGCTGGTCAAAGTTCTGACCGAGGTGTACCGCGACCCAGCCCTCCGGCCGGAGCTGCTGGCCTCGCTGCCCATCGCCGGCACCGACGGCACCCTGTCCCGGCGGCTGATGGAGGACGAGTATAAGGGAATCATCCGGGCCAAGACCGGGACCCTGACGGGAGTATCCTCGCTGGCCGGGTTTGTCTCCGGCCCTAATAACAAAACGTACTGTTTCGCCATCATGTTCAATAATTATACCTCCAAAGCCAACGCCATTCGGGCCCTGCAGGATTCCATCGTGGCCCGGCTGATAAGGGCGGCGCCCTGAAATTAAGTTTTTGTAATGAAGCGAAAGGGGGCATCATGGACTGCACTAAAAAACACAACGCCGTAAATATGATATTGTACGGCCTGATCGGAGCCGCGATATTCTGGATCGCGGACACATTCATCGACACCTACCTGTTCCGGGAGGGCGATCTCATCCAGCAGGTACTGCACCCCGAGCTTATGGAGATATATTTCCGGGGGATCATCGGCGCTCTTTTCGTTATCTTCGGGATACTGGGACAGATCCTTTTGAACCAGCGGAGGAAGGCCGAATGCCTGTTGGAGCAGACCAACCGGGAGCTGGAGGAAAAAATAGCACAGCGGACCGCCCTGCTGGAGGAGGTCAATCAAAAACTCAAGGACGAGCTGGAGGACCGGAGCTGGAACGACGAGAAGATCAACTTCCTGAGCTTTCACGACAAGCTGACCGGGCTATACAACCGGGCCTACTTTGAAGAGGAGCTGAGCCGGCTGGACAACGAAAGGTTTTTGCCCATCAGCCTGATAGTCGGGGATGTCAACGGTCTGAAGCTGATCAACGACGCCTTCGGGCATCAGCAGGGGGACAAATTTCTGGCCAGGACCGCAGAGATCATCAAGAAGCAGTGTCGCAAAAGCGATGTGGTGGCCCGCTGGGGCGGCGACGAGTTCGCGGTGCTGCTGCCCAAGACCGGGGCCGAAACAGCCATCCGGATCTGCGAAAAGATACGGCAGACCTGCAGCCGGAGTCCCAAAAAACCCATCCAGCTGAGCGTGGCCCTGGGCACCGCCACCAAGCAGGACAAGAACCAGGACATCAACCGGGTGCTCAAAAAGGCCGAGGACTGGATGTACCAGTACAAGATGATGGAGGGGAAGACCGTCCGGAGCCGGATACTGAGTTCTTTAGAGAAAACATTGTGGGAGTCGGCTTACGAGACCGAGGAACACACCAAACATCTGCAGAAATATCTTCTGAAGATGGCCCTGGAGATGAAGCTGCCGGATTCCGAGATAGACGATCTGATGCTGCTGGCCTCGTTTCATGATGTGGGAAAGATCGCCATATCCAACGCCATCCTTTCCAAACCCGGCCAGCTGACCCCCAAGGAATGGGATGCAGTCAAGAAGCATTCCGAGATCGGCTACCGGATTGCCCTGGCCACCCCGGAGATAGCGGCGGTGGCCGATCAGATCCTGCACCACCATGAATGGTGGGACGGCACCGGCTACCCCCGGGGGCTTAAAGGCGAGAAGATACCGCTGGCCTCGAGGCTGCTGAGCATCGCCGACGCCTACGATATCAAGAGGAGCATTCGGCCATACAAAGCGGCCAAAACAAGGGCCCTGGCCCTAAAGGAGATCAGGGAAGCCGCCGGCAAACAGTTCGATCCCCGGATGATAAAATTATTCCTCAAGCTGGAATCGGCCGAAAAGGGGAAGGGCGGGAAATAGCTTTAAAGCAACTGCCCCGAGGATTTGTGGCGATTATTATCCGAAGGATGCTCCGTGAAGATTTTTAAAATTAGGGAGGCAAGGTGTGAATAAATTTATCGATAAGATCAAATCGGTCTGGCAGCCCCTGCTGATATTCTTCTTGCTGTCGCTGAGCATTGTGGCGGCCGGCTGGCTGTATTCATTTTACCACCTCAGGGACCACCATAAGGAGATCGCCCGTAATCTGGAATCGGTGGCCAGTTTAAAGGAGAACCAGATAGACAGCTGGCTGTCCGAAAGGATGTCCGACGCCCAGAATATAATAGACAACCCGTATATCGGCGAACGGGTCGGCCAGCTTTTACGAGAGCCCTACTCCGAAAATATCGGGCTGGACCGGCTGAAGTGGATGCGCTCCCTGCAGAATCTTAAGCAGTACCAGAACGTTCTGCTGCTGGACATAAAGGGGCGGATCAGGATGCAGACCGGGAAAACGGTGCATAAGATAGGTCCAGAAACCGGCACTTTGGCCAGTAACGTGGCGGCCACCAGACAGGCCAGTTTCAGCGATTTCTATTACTGCACCGAATGCCAGACGGTGCACCTGGACGTTTTAACCCCGGTGATCCATTACAACCGCCAAAGGGATTCGGTGGTCGGGGTGATCATCCTGCGGATCGAGCCCGAGAATCTGCTGTATCCCCTCATCCAGCAGTGGCCGGTGTCCAGCCAAAGCGCCGAGACCTACCTGGTCAGACGCGAGGGCCAAGAGGTGATTTATCTGACTGAACTCAGGTTTTTAAAGGGTTCGGCAGCCAAATTAAAATACCCATTAAGCAGAAGCGAACTTCCCGAAGTGATGGCCATCGACGGCAGCATCGGCAATGTTACGGCGGTGGATTACCGCGGCAAAAAAGTATACGCCTATCTTCACAATATGCCGGCCAATCCCTGGTATATCATCGCCAAGACCGACCGGCGGGAGGCCGAGGCCATCGCCTATACCCATGTCTGGTTCATCGGTTTCATCGTGATAGCATTGATCATGGCCGCCGGGGGGATAATCGGATCCCTGTGGAACCGCCGGCAAAAGAGCTATTTCAGCAATCAATTGGAACAGGAGAGGGAGAGGCAGGCCCTGTCCAAGCATTACGAATATCTTACCAAGTATGCCAACGATATCATCCTGCTGCTGGACGAGGACCTGAACATCCGGGAGGCCAACGACAGGGCGGTGGCCGCCTACGGATATACCCGGGATAAGATATTAACCCTGGATATCCATCACCTGAGAAAATTGGACTCCCGGCCCTCGGTGGACGACCAATACCGCAAGGTGAGTGACGAGAACGGCCTGATTTTCGAGACCATTCACAAGCGAAGCGACGGCTCCACCTTCCCGGTGGAGGTCAGTGCCCGGAGGATGGAGGTGGAGGGGAGGAAATATTACCAGAACATCATCCGGGACATCTCGGAACGGAAGCGCGACCAGGAGATCCTGCAGACCCAGAAGGAGGAGCTGGAAGGCGCCAACCAGGAACTGCTGGTGATCAACCAAAAATTACTGTCCTCCGAGCAGGAGCTCCGGCAGGCCGACGAGGAATTAAGGAACCAGCTGGCCGCGGTCCAGGAAAGCCGGGACGCCCTGGAAAGGAGCCAGGCCTCGCTGAAGCAGATGGAGGAGATGTTCGACCAGTTCCTGAGATACAGCCCGGTCTACGTGTTCTTCAAGGATGAGAATATCCGGCCGCTCAAGCTGAGTAAAAACTACGAGCAGATGCTGGGCCGGCCGCTGGAGGAACTGCTGGGCAGGAACATGGATGAGCTGTTCCCCTCGGACCTGGCCAAGAGCATGGTGGAGGACGACAAGAATATCCTGCGGGAGGGCAAGGTGATCGAGGTGGATGAGGAGTTCGGCGGCCGGCATTACCGGACCATAAAATTTCCCATTCTACAGGAGGGCCGGCCCAAAATGCTGGCCGGGTTCACCCTGGACATCACCGAGCGCAAACAATCTGAAGAGGCGCTCAAAAAAAGCGAGGAACGCTTCAAGCAGGTGGCCGAAACTGCCGAGGAGTGGATATGGGAAGTCGATATTAAAGGATTGTACACCTATTCCAGCCCGGGGGTGGAGAAGATTTTAGGATACAGCCCCCAGGAGATAATAGGGCATAAACACTTCTTCGATTTCTTCGCTCCGGAGATAAAGGAGGAGTACAAAAAAAATGCTTTTGAGGTCTTTGCCAAAAAGGAATCCTTCAAAGGATTCATAAATATAAATATAAATAAAAAAGGCGAAAAGGCCTTATTGGAGACCAGCGGTCTGCCTGTTTTCAACAATGACGGAATACATATCGGATACCGTGGAGCCGATATAAATATTACCGAGCGGGAAAAGGCAAAGGAGCAGATAAAGGCCTCCCTCAAGGAGAAAGAGGTCCTGCTGCGCGAGATACACCATCGGGTGAAGAACAACCTGCAGGTGATATCCAGCCTGCTGAACCTGCAATCCGGATATATAACCGACCAGCGATCGCTGGAACTTTTCAAGGAGTGCCAGACCCGGGTGCGTTCCATGTCCCTGATCCATGAAAGGCTTTATCAATCGGAGTCCCTCTCCCGCTTAAGCTTCTCCGGATATGCCCGGGCCCTGATTGAGGATCTGTTCCACAGCTACGGCGTCGACCGGGAAATGGTATCCTATTCCATGGATATAATAGATCAGCCGATGAAGATAGACACGGCCATCCCCTGCGGATTGATCGTCAACGAGTTGGTCTCCAACAGCCTGAAATACGCCTTCCCCGGTTATCACCAGATAGGGCGGCAGGGCCTGATCAAAATCAGCCTGGGCCGGGAGGGAGACGGGAGCCTGGCTTTGAGCGTAAGCGACAACGGGATCGGACTGCCGCAAGGATTCAATATCGATAAGGTGGAATCGCTGGGGCTGCAGCTGGTGACCACCTTGGTCGAGCAGCTGGACGGGAGGCTGGAGTTAAAAAATAAAGACGGGGCCTTCTTCAGAATTATTTTTAGAGCCCAATAGCCATTACAGGGGGAGAGGTTGTTTGGCTAAAAAATGCTTAACTTTTAATCTAAAATCGGTTATAATCACGGTGCTTTAAAAGAAAGGGCGTTAAACAATGGAAACTCAATCCGGAAGGGTTTACAAGATACTGGTGGCTGATGATGACAGCAATATGCTGTTCATGGTCTCAGAAATATTGGCCCGGCAGGGTTACGAGGTTTACCAGGCCGTCAACGGCGACCAGGCGCTTAAGGACGCCAGATCCCTTCTGCCCGACCTGATGGTGCTGGATATAATGATGCCGGTAATAGACGGGATCGAGGTCTGCCGCAGGATAAAGGCCTCCCCGGAAACCAGCGGTATCAAGGTGATAATGCTCACCGCCAAGACCGGCGGCAAGGATCTGGAGGCCGGCATGGCCGCCGGGGCCGACCATTACATGACCAAGCCCTTCAAGATAGCCGAACTCTCGGGAAAGATAAAAGAGCTGATAGGATAACAGGTTTTAGTTAAGATGAGCTTATAGTAAGTAATACTTGTAAATAAATGTATAGCAAGGGTAGAAATTCATTTCTTTGA